>CADBQF010000283.1 GCA_902796705.1 Ruminococcus flavefaciens | reverse complement strand
TTGCGAGTTCATTTGTATCACCGTTCTTGGCAGCGATGACTGTTTCGGTAGCTTCCTCGCCTACCTTCTTGCATATCTTGTCAACGCCCTTGTCGAAAAGGTAGCAGGTATATGAATTCTCGGCAGCAGTACCGTTTTCGTACTGCTTTTTTCTTTTTTTGATGACCTCAAATATCTCTTCGTAAACTGTCATTATTCATTCTCCTCATTATTATATATTTCGTTGAAAAAGCAGCTATAGGAACCTGTATGACAGGCAACTCCCGTCTGCTCAACATTGACTAAAAGTGTATCATTATCGCAGTCGCCGTAGATAGAGACTACTTTCTGGAGGTGACCTGATGTAGCTCCCTTGTTCCAGTATTCCTGGCGTGATCTGCTCCAGAACCATGTGTATCCTGTTTCGAGAGTCTTTTTAAGGCTCTCTTTGTTCATATATGCAAGCATAAGAACTGTTTTTGTATTGACCTCATAGCATATAGCAGGGATAAGCTCGCCCTTTGCGAAAAATTTATCGAGGTCGTTAAGATCTATCTTTATCATTTTTTCTCCTTATGTATCTATGCGTATTATTTCTGTGAGTGCCTTGTTGCGGTAGGTTATATCAGTACGCTCGGTGAAGCCCTGACTTTCCCAGAAGGCATTTCCGGCTTCATTGCGGTTGAATACAAGAAGTGCGACTTTCGCTATGCCCTCTTTTTCGAGAGCTTCAAGGCATTTATCGACGAGCTGAGAGCCTATGCCCTGTCTGCGGTGATCTTCTGCCACTGACATATGGTAGATATATCTTCTCCTGCCGTCATTTCCGGCAAGTATCACGCCGATGATCCTTCCGTCCTCAACAGCGGCAAATGAAGTTTCGGGATTTCTTTTCAGGAATTTTGCGATGCCCTCACGGGAATCATCGATATTATTGAAACCCATGTTCCTGCACGACATCCATAGCTCATAGACTTTGTCGTAATCATCTACAGATAATTTTCTTATCTCCATACCGCACCTCACGTCCAGAGAGAAGTTATAAACAGCGGCGATGATTCTTCCGATCTTACAAAGCCGCAGTTTTCGTAGAACTTTATCTCCTTGTCATAGCCTATAACGGCAATGCGGAGATAATCCTTATAATGCTCCTTTACCATTCCGACGAGCGTTCTTCCGATAGTCTGTCCGTGATATTCCGGATCAACGAGCAGATAGTGGACATATGCCGTCATGATGCCGTCGTCCATTGCCCCTATCATTCCGACCAGCTTATCGCCGTCCCATGCACTGTATACAGTTTCAAAATTTCTCATGGCAACAACGAGCTTATCAGGATAATGACCTGATGACCATTCAACTGAAAGAAAGAGCCTTTCAAGTTCCTTAGCTGAAAATTCATGTATATCCTTATATTCTATCATTTTTCCTCCTTTATCATGCCCTCAGCCTTTGCACGTATGAGAAGCATTGCACGGAATATCGGTTCTTTTGTGTTTGCTTCTGCAAGCATCTCTCTGAGCCTGCGTTTTCCTGTCCGTCTGTCAAAGACTGCAAGTATACGGACGATCATTCTTTCGCTTGCAAGGCTTTCTTCAATGCTCTGACTGAAAAATTCATTGCAGGCTGTATAAAAACGTTTTTCGTCAAATTCTCCGGCATTTTCAGCTTCAAGTATCGCTCTCTTCCAGAGGATCGCCGGATCTTCGCCGCTGTATAGTTCATTCAGGCGGTGGAAGCGTCCGTACATACCGTTATATTTGTTAAAATAATCCGCTTTCATTACTTCCTCGCCGTCAAAGCGTATCGCTACACGTCCGGCATGATCGTGGGCATGATGATAACGTGTTATAAAATATGAGATACGTCCGCACAAAGAAGGAGCAAGGAATTCATTTTCCAGTCGCTTGCGGGTAGATGACCAGCTCATATATATCCCTCCGATACAGGAACAATGTCTGATATTTATTGTAAGTTTTTATCTTACGATAACGCCCTTGCTGCGGCAGTAGGTCTTTACCTCCTGAACAGTAAGTTCCCTGAAATGGAAGAGAGAAGCTGCGAGGGCTGCTGTTGCTCCTGTCTTTTCAAATACTTCCGCAAAGTCGCTGATCTTTCCTGCTCCGCCGCTTGCGATAACGGGAATGGAGCAGTTGTCACATACAGCTTTCAGCATCGGGATATCGAATCCCTCTTTTGTTCCGTCAGCGTCTATCGAGTTGAGGCATATCTCACCTGCTCCGAGCTTTTCGATAGTGTGTACCCAGTCGATGAGGTCGATGCCCATATCAACTCTGCCGCCGTTTATATAGACTGTCCATTTTCCGTCAGCTATCTTCTTCGCATCGATGCCGACGCAGATGCACTGACTGCCGAAAATATCAGCTCCGTCCTTGATGAGCTGCGGATTCTTTACAGCCTGAGAATTTACAGATACTTTATCTGCTCCGGCTCTGAGAGTCTCACGTATATCATCAACTGTCTTTATGCCTCCGCCTACTGTCAGCGGAACGAATACTTTCTTTGCCGTTTCCCTTACTACGTCAAGGAATACGCCTCTGCCCTCAAATGAAGCAGTTATATCATAGAATACGATCTCGTCAGCACCCTGTTTGTTGTACTCTGCTGCACATTCAACAGGATCTCCTACATCACGTATCCCCTCAAAATTAACGCCCTTTACGACCTTTCCGTTTCTCACGTCAAGGCAGGGGATTATTCTTTTTGCAAGCATATTTCAGCCTCCTCTTTACTTATAATTCTCCATTTCATTCTGTCGGCGATAACAAAAGAAGTCTCACTTTCTTTCAGGTCGATGCTCGTGCCGTGTATCTTCGGAGAAAAATAGTTGTCAGCCCACACGATGAGCCTGTCATCACGAGTCTTCCCCATAAGCTCCTTATGAAAGGCAAGATGACAGCCATATATATCATTGCTGTAATTATCCCTGAAACAGCACATATTCAGATGCCTTACTCCTGTGAAAAGAAGCTCGATGCGTTCGCACCAGTCGCTGTCAAAAACGAGCTTCAGCTCATACTTATTTCCCGGACAGGCTATTATCATTCCGTTGTCTGTTTCGCCGCAGCCTGTAGAATAGCCAGCGGAGACCAGAACAGAATCGTGCATACTATATGAAGCTTCAAGGAAATCTTCGATATCCTTTTCAGTTTCTATCTCTTTCCACATCGATATCATCTGCTCCTCTTTTTCAGTTCAGCTATAGCACCATAGTGCAGGATATCAAATTCCTCCGGTGCGTTCCTTTCAAGGAGAGCGAGATGTTCTTTTTCCCATTCTGCAACTTTTTCAGAAGAAAGTGAAGCACCTACGCCACGGCAGGCTTTCATTCTGCCGTTCCAGCTCTCTCTTGTGAAGCGGACATTGAGCTTGTATTCATCATGGTGAACTATCTCAAAATATTCATTATAGCATTCCGGAATGAATATCGGGTGCATAGTCTCGCCTTTTCCGCTCCATGAGGGATTATATTTCAGGACGAGTTCCTCGCTCGCACCTGCTATAGAGTCCTCAAACGGGAGCCATGCCATATAAAGCACGAGTATCCTGCCGCCGTCTTTGAGCATACGGCTGAACTTTTCAGCGACTTTTTCGTGATCGAAGTACCAGAAGCACTGGCAGGCTGTTATGACATCGAACGAATCATCAGGAAATTCCAGCTTCTCCGTGGGGCTGACGATATAATCTATATCCATTCCCTGTGAGAGGAGCTTCGCCTGCTCTATCTGATTTTCAGAAATATCCGCACCTGTCCACTTTGCACCGTATCTGTACATATTCCTTGGGATAACTCCCGTGCCTGTGCCGATATCAAGGACTCTCTGTCCGTCTCTGCACAGTCCTCTTTCAAGTATGCGGTCATAGAACTCCTGCGGATAGATGTCACGGAATTTAGCGTAATCAGCCGAAGTTCTTCCCCAGTCGAAGGGTTTTCCTCCGTCTATATTTTTATCAGTTATCATGATGAACACCTCCCGATGATTTATTTATGTACTGAATTATTTTTCGCCGGCACACCTGATAGCTTCTGCGAGATCAAGAGTTCCCTTGTATATAGATTTTCCGCAGATAGTTCCGTAAAGTCCCATATCTCTGCAAGTTACGATATCGTCTATAGTATGTACGCCGCCGCTTGCGACTATATTTGCTCTGCCCTGTGTGGCATCTGCGAGCTTCTGGAGCTGTTCGGCATTGACACCGGAGAGAGTTCCGTCCTTGGAGATATCTGTGAAGATGAAATACTTTACGCCGTTTTCGATCATCTTATCTGCAAGATCGATATAGTGAACATCTGAGCTTTCGAGCCAGCCTTCTGTGGCTACCATTTCATTCATGGAATCTATCCCTACAACGACTTTCTCGCTGCCGAACTTTTCTACCGCATCACAGACGAGCTTAGGGTTTTTAAGTGCAGCCGAACCGAGGATAACTCTTGTGATGCCCATTTCGAGATATTCACGGATAGTTTCGATGCTGCGGATACCTCCGCCTATCTCGACTTTCAGGGAAGTCTTTTCTGCAACGTCTGTATAGATCTTCGTGTTGACAGGTCTTCCCTCTTTTGCACCGTCAAGGTCTACCATGTGTATCCATTCAGCTCCGGCAGCTTCAAAGCCTTTTGCTGTTTCGAGATAGTCAGAAGCAACTTTCTCTACTGTACTGAAATCTCCCTTGAAAAGTCGGACGCAGTTGCCGTCCTTGATATCTATTGCAGGAAAAATTATCATATCTTATCTCCTTATAATTACTGATCGCTGTTTTCTGCATCTTTTCTGATAAGTTCGAGCAGGGGCGTGAGATACTCCTTCTTAGTCCAGTCGCACTTCTTGTCCTTTGCTTCGAGGAAAGGTCTTTCCCATGCACTTATCGTTGAGGGATCTTTCTTGTCGAGCATCTTGATGTACATTTTGCACATAGCCTTGTCAGCAAAGTTCATTCCCTCAAGATCCCACATTCCCTGATAATAGAAACAGGGTATACCGGATAGTTTGTCTTTGAGGTTCTTTTTCTTTATGATGTCGAGTATCTCATCATCGTAGGGTGCAGCTCCGCAGCAGTAGACGTATATCTTCTTTCCTCTGAGTGCATCAATGTTCTTTTTGAGGAATGCTATACCGGCGACAGCAGATGCGTACACGCCTCCGCCGAGTATTATCGTATCATATCCGGATACTTCCTTTATATCAGCATTTTTGGTGTCGATAACTTTGAATCCGGTCTCCTCCGAGAGCCAGTCAGCGTACTTTCTTGATGCACCGTACTTTGATCTGCACAGAATTATGCCTTTCATATCCATACCCCTTATCACTTGATGAGACCTGCAAAATTACGCAGTATCTTCAGACCTGTATCTCCCGATTTTTCCGGGTGGAACTGAGCTCCATAGACGTATTCTCCGTTGAAAACAAGAGCCGGTACTCTTCCGCCGTACTCACTGTATGCGGAGATATTTTCGTCCGGACATTCTGCCTTGTAGGAGTGGACGAAGTACACATACTCATCGTCGCCTATGCCTGCAAGGAGCGGGCAGTCATTGAGTTTTTCGAGCTTGTTCCAGCCCATGTGGGGGATTATGAGGTCAGGCTCTTCCATTTTGATGACAGAGCCTTTTATAAGTCCGAGTCCGTCTGTCTCCCCGAATTCATATCCCTTTTCAAAAATGAGCTGCATACCGAGACATATGCCGAGGAAAGGCTTTTTTGCGGCTTCTGCCTTTATCGTCGGGACAAGCCCGGACTTTCCGAGCATTTCCATAGCCGCCGGGAATGCTCCTACTCCGGGAAGTATAACAGCATCAGCAGACTCTACCGACTCCTTGTCGGAAACAAGTCTGCTTTCAAGTCCGAGATAATCAAGAGCGTTCTTGACGCTGAAAATATTTCCTGCACCGTAATCTATTATAGCGATCATCAGAGAACTCCTTTCGTTGAAAGCGTAGAACCGTCTGAATTGAAAGTAACTGCCGTTTTGAGAGCGTGAGCTACTGCTTTGTATACGGCTTCTGCCTTGTGGTGATCGTTGCTTCCGTACATGAGATTTATGTGGAGCGTCATTCCGGAATTGAATGCGAATGCACGGAAGAATTCCTCTGTCATGCAAAGGTCATACTGTCCGCAGCTCTGATTCGTGAACGGGCAGTTGAATACAAGGAACGGTCTGTTGCTGAGGTCAAGGCTCGCCATTGCAAGCGATTCGTCCATAGGGATATAGGCTGTTCCGTAGCGGACTATCCCAGATTTTGCACCGAGTGCCTGTCCGAGTGCCTGTCCGAGTGCGATGCCTGTATCCTCTATCGTATGATGACAGTCAACGTGGAGATCGCCTGTGACTTTTATGTTCATGCTTATACCGCTGTGTACAGAAAGAGCTGTGAGCATATGGTCAAAAAATCCGATGCCGGTGGAGATATCAGCTCTGCCCTTTCCGTCGAGCATTACTTCGATGAAGATATCGGTCTCTTTCGTCTTTCTTGCGACGCTTCCGGTGCGTATCATATCGTTCATTCAGCGATCACCTCCCTGACTGCTTTTATGAATTCGTCCATTTCTGCATCAGTGCCTATCGTTATACGCATATAGTCACGGATAACGGGCTTGTCCCACCAGCGGACGAATATCTTTCTCTTTTTCAGCTCATTGAAGAGATACTCTGCCGACTTGCAGGGCGGTTTTGCAAATATGAAATTGCTCTTTGAATCCGGGAAAGTGAATCCCATGTCAGCAAGTATCTTCTTTGTATTTTCCCTTGTGGCGATTATCCTGTCAACGCTCTCACGGAAATATTTCTCGTTCTTTACGGCAGCAGCACCGCAGAGCTGTGTGACTGTATTCATCGTATAGGAATTTATCGAGAACTTGACATCGTTCATATACTTTATGAGCTTTTTGCTTCCTATGGCAAAACCTATCCTCATGCCTGCCATAGAGCGTGACTTCGAGAATGTCTGTATAACGAGCAGATTCTCATATTTCTCTGTGAGGGGCAGACAGCTCTCGCCGCCGAAGTCGATATATGCTTCATCTATCATGACTACAGAATCAGGATTAGCCTTTACTATATCCTCGATCATATCCACGCTCTCAAGTATGCCTGTCGGAGCGTTCGGATTCGGGAAAATTATGCCTCCGTTCGGCTTTTTATAGTCCTCCGGATCGATAGTGAGATCATCACGGAGCGGCTTTGTCTCATACGGTATCCTGTATACATCTGCCCATACATCATAGAATGAATATGTTATATCCGGGAAGAATACCGGCTTTCCGCTGTTGAAGAATGTCAGGAACGCCATTGATATAACGTCATCAGAACCCACTCCGACGAATACCTGTTCCGGTGATACGCCGTATCGTTCTGCTATGGCTTCTGTCAGTACAGCAGCATCGGGTGCAGGATAGAGTCTCATACGTGATTCATCGAAGCTGTCGAGTATGTCTCTTACCTCCGGAGCAGGCGGATAGGGGTTTTCATTTGTATTGAGTTTGATTATATTTGTATCTTTCGGCTGTTCGCCGGGAACATACGGAACGACTTTCCTTACGCCGTCCTCCCATTTGCTGTTGCTCATGTACTCACTTCTTTCTGATATTTGCAGGAAAAATATTTACAAGCTGCGGAACACCATGAACGGCATTCCGCAGCAGATCGGTCATTATTCAAAGCGTACCTTTATGGCATTTGCGTGAGCTGTAAGGCCTTCACGCTCTGCGATGAGAACGATATCGTCCTTTGCATTGCGGAGAGCATCTTCTGTGTAGTAAGTATAGCTTGTACGCTTTGTGAAGCTTGCTACTCCGAGAGGAGAGAAGAATCTTGCTGTTCCGCTTGTCGGGAGAACGTGGTTCGGGCCTGCGAAGTAGTCTCCGAGAGGCTCTGATGCGTAATTTCCGAGGAAGATAGAACCTGCATTGTCAAGGCTTCCGAGAAGCTCGAACGGGTTCTCCATGAGGACTTCAAGGTGTTCGGGAGCTATCCTGTTCGCAAGCTCGACGCACTTTTCACGGCTGTCAGCGATGATTATCGCACCGTAATCATTGAGGGACTTCTCGATGATGTCTTTTCTTGAAAGATACTGCTTCTGACGCTCTATCTCTGCAAGTGTGGCATCTGCGAGCTTTTCGCTCGTTGTTACCATTATAGCAGAAGCAAGCACGTCGTGTTCTGCCTGTGACATAAGATCGGCAGCGGCGAATTTCGGATCAGCAGAATCGTCAGCAATGACGAGTATCTCGCTCGGACCGGCGATCATGTCGATATCAACTACGCCATAGAGGAGCTTCTTTGCTGTAGCCACGAAAATATTTCCGGGGCCTACGATCTTGTCGCACTTGGGTATCTCGTTCGTGCCGTATGCCAGAGCTGCGATAGCCTGAGCTCCGCCTGCCATGAATACACGGTCAACGCCGCAGATAGCTGCCGCTACAAGGATATCCTTGTTGGGCGTGCCGTCCTTGAGCGGAGGAGTAACCATGATTATCTCCTTGACTCCTGCGATCTTAGCCGGGATAGCATTCATGAGAACGCTTGAAGGATATGCTGCCGTACCGCCAGGTACATAGAGTCCTACTCTTGAAAGACCTCTTACCCTCTGACCGAGGATAACTCCGTTATCCTTTGCGTTGATGAAGCCCTGCTCCACCTGTCTGCTGTGGAAATCTGCAATATTCTCCTGAGCATTGAGAAGTGCGTCTACAAAAGCCTGATCTGCTTCTGTGAGAGCATCGTTGATGACCTCACGGGGAACTTCATAATACTGCGGAAGATTTCCGTCGAATTTGAGTGTATAGTTCTTTACAGCTTCATCGCCGTTTTCTTTTACATCATCTATTATAGCGGAAACTGTCTCTGTTACCTTCTTGTTTGTCTCTCCTGCACGTCTGGAAAGTTCAGCAAGGAAGAGTTCTTCATCTGTGCCGTTTGCGATAATTTTTTTCATTAAAGATTCTCCTCTATAAGTTTGATAAGTCTGTCTATCTCTGCGTGTCTCATTTTGAGACTTACTGTATTTGCGATAAGTCTTGCAGATACGGGAGCTACGTCCTCGATGACTTCAAGTCCGTTCTCTTTGAGCGTTGTACCTGTCTCAACGATATCTACTATTCCGTCTGCGAGTTCAAGGAGCGGAGCGAGTTCTACTGAACCCTCTATTTTGATTATCTCTGTATCCATGCCCTTCTTCTCAAAGAAGCTGCGTGCTACGTTAGGATACTTTGTAGCGATAGTCTTTATTCCGTAGCCGCTGTAGAAATCGTAGCCCTTCTTTGAAGCAAGTGCGAATTTGCATCTGCCGAATCCGAGGTCAACAAGCTCGAAGAACTTGCCTTTCATCTCCATGATAGTATCTTTTCCCACAACACCCATATCGCACACGCCATGCTCGACGTATGTGATAACGTCATTGGCTTTGGCAAGAACTACTTCGAGATTTCCGTCCGGAACGGGAAGTATCAGCTTTCTGCCTTTTTCATGTACTGCTGTACAGTCGAATCCCATTTTTTCGAGAAGTCCGACTGTATCCTTTTCGAGTCTGCCCTTTGTGAGAGCCATTCTTATCGGTCTGTTCATTCTATAACCTCCCTGTCCTCTTCGCCGTCGATGACAACGACTTTCGGGATCTTATTATCCATAGCATATGCCCTTACGCTCTCGATATCGTCAAAGAGTGCGTTCTCGACGATGAGTCCCTGCTCCCTGAGTTCACGGGCAGCCTTTATAGCGGCTACCTCACAGCCCTCTGCTGCAAAAACGATAGCGTCCGGTCTCGGCATAGCGGGGATAACGCCGTACTTTTCGATGACCTTTGCAACGGCGTTCACATTAACAGCAAATCCTACAGCCGGGATATCGTATCCGAATTCTGAAATGAGCTTGTCATATCTTCCGCCGGAGAGGACTTCCTCACCGTGTCCCTGCAAATAGCCCTTTATGATGAATCCTGTGTAGTAATCGGTCTTGTTCACGAGTCCGAGATCGACTGTGATATTTCCCTCGCCTCCGCATATCTCTGCTGTATCGGTGTAGAGTTCACGGAGTTCGTCGAGGATACGCTTGATATTCTCATCAGGCATGAGTTCCTCTGCCTTTTCAAATACTTCATCGCCGCCGAAAAGTGCCGGGAGCTTTTTGAGGGCGTTTGTGATATGGCTCGTTCCGAGGGAATCAAGGAGATCATTGAGAGCCGGGAAATTCTTAGTCTCGATGAGCTTCCTGATATTCTCCTTTACTCTGTCGCTGACTTCGAGTCTGCCGACGAGTTCCTTGAAGATGCCGATATGACCTATCTCAAGGGAGAATTCCATTCCGGTCGATCTGAGTGCCTCAACAGCAGTCGATACGACTTCGAGGTCAGCCATTTTCATCTGTGAGCCTATAAGCTCGATACCTGCCTGAACGATCTCGTCGCTCCTGCCTTTGAGAGCGGCTTCTGTGCGGTATACGGTCTGACCGTAGCAGAGTTTCAGCGGAAGGATAGCGTCACGGAGCCTTGTAGCAACGACTCTTGCGATAGGCATCGTCGTGTCAGGACGCATTACAAGCAGTCTTCCCTTGCTGTCAGTGAGCTTGTAGAGATCTTCCTGCGGGAAGTATCTTGAATTGAGATTGAAAACATCGTAGAATTCAAGTCCCGGAGTGATTATCTCGCTGTATCCGCAGCTCTTGAACAGAGCCATGAGCGAATCTTCGATATTTCTTCTGACGATACACTCACCGAAGAGGTAATCCTTAGTACCCTCCGGAGTGATAAGATCATAGTTTTTCATACTGACCTCCATATATAAAGATTTATTGTATCATTTCATTATTGATGCAGAAGAATAACTTCTGCTGCCGGTTCACTTTAGTCTGCTAACATGGTAATATAGTAACATATTACCACAAAAAAGTCAAGTTAAAAGAATGACATCTGTGTAGATTCGGGCAATTCACCAAATGCTCCTATGCTTTTCAACATATCTATTGTAGTTTTTGATGCACCGCTCTCCTGCTGGAATTCTTCGACAGACATGAATCCTCCACGCTGTACGGCTTCGTAGATGCCCTTTGCGGCGTTTTCGCCCACACCGCTCATTGCTGAGAAAGGTATCCTGAGCTTTCCGTCCTCAACGAGATAATCAACAGCGTGAGACTTGAAAAGGTCTATCGGCAGGAATTCGTATCCTCTCGAAAGCATCTCATTCGTTATGAGGAGGATATCGTAGAGGTCGCTCTCCTTTTTAGTGCGGTCGTTTCCGAGAGCTTTGAGTTCTTCTATCCTCTGGCGGACAGCGTTCTTTCCCTTTACGGCAAGCTCTGCATCGAAATCTTCACCACGCACCGAGAAATATGTAGCATAGTATTCAAGCGGTCTGTGGAGCTTGAACCAGCCGAGCTTTATTGCGGCTATAACGTATGCCGCAGCATGGGCTTTCGGGAACATATACTTTATCTTCAGACAGCTTTCGATATACCATTCCGGGACATTATGGTCACGGAGCATCTGGATTATCTCCGGAGTGAACTGCTTGGGAGCTTTTCCCTTACGAGTCCATTCCATTATCTGGAACGCCATTTTCGGTTCTACTCCTTTATAGAGCAGATAGGTCATGATACTGTCACGGGTACCGATAACTTCGGATATGGTGCAGACTTTCTGGTCGATCAGGTCTTTCGCATTGCCGAGCCAAACGTCCGTACCGTGTGAAAGTCCGGATATCTGGAGGAAGTCACTGAACTTCGTCGGCTTCGCATCAAGCAGCATCTGGATAGTGAATCCCGTACCCATTTCCGGTATGCCGAGGCTTCCGGTCTGGCAGTATATCTCCTCCGGTGTAACTCCGAGGACATCGCAGTTGGTACACATACGTATAACGTCCGGATCAGATGTCGGAACGTCCTTTATTTTCAGACCGGTCAGGTCTTCAAGGTGCTTGTAGAGCGTCGGTACAACGTGTCCGAGTTCGTCAAGTTTCAGGATAGTATCATGGAGCGAGTTGAAGTCGAAATGCGTCGTGATAACTTCCGAGTCAGCCGAATCGGCAGGGTGCTGCACCGGCGTGAAATCGTATACCTCATAATCGGACGGCACAACGACCATTCCGCCGGGGTGCTGACCGGTCGTTCTCTTGATGCCGGTACAGCCGATAGCAAGGCGGTTCATCTCAGCGTTATTCAGCGTGATGCCGTTGTCCTCGCAGTATTTCTTGACATAGCCGTATGCCGTCTTGTCAGCAACAGCGGATATAGTTCCGGCTTTGAATACGTTCGATTTTCCGAAGAGCTTCTCCGTATACCTGTGAGCCCAGAACTGATACTCACCGGAGAAGTTGAGGTCGATATCAGGAGCTTTGTCTCCGTCAAAACCGAGGAATGTCTCGAACGGGATATCATGTCCCTCACGGAGCATATCTTCTCCGCAGTCCGGGCAGGCTTTAGGCGGAAGATCAAATCCGGAGCCGTATTTTCCGTCGAGCAGGAATTCACTGTGTTTGCACTTGGGGCATACATAGTGCAGCGGCAGCGGATTTACCTCCGAGATACCTGCCATTGAAGCCACGAATGACGAGCCTACCGAGCCTCTTGAACCGACGAGGTAGCCGTTCTCCACCGAGTTCCATACAAGCTTCTGTGCGATGATGTAAAGCACTGAGAAACCGTGCTTTATGATAGACGAAAGCTCACGGTCAAGACGTTTTGCAACGATCTCCGGCAGAGGATCGCCGTATATCTCCCTTGCCCTTTCGTTGGTGATGCGTGTGAGTTCCTCTTCCGCTCCTTCGATAGTTGGAGTGAAAGTTCCCTTCGGGATAGGTCTGACGACTTCGACCATATCAGCTATCATGTTAGTGTTGGTGATGACGACTTCCTTTGCCTTTTCTTCACCGAGGAATTCAAATTCGGCAAGCATCTCCTCTGTCGTCCTGAAATAAAGAGGTGCCTGGTTCTCAGCGTCCTTGAATCCCATGCTGGCGAGGATTATCTTGCGGTATATCGCATCTTTGGGATCGATGAAGTGGACATCGCACGTTGCACATACGGGTATGCTGAGTCTGTCACCGAGTTCTATCAGCCGTCTGTTATAGTCACGGAGTTCTTCTTCGCTCTTGACAACGCCCTCACGGAGCATGAACTCATTATTGCAGATAGGCTGTATCTCAAGATAGTCATTGAAGCGTGCGAGTTTTTCGATATACGCATCATCTCTCATATTGACCATAGCCTGAAAGACTTCGCCGGCTTCGCAGGCACTTCCGAGGATAAGCCCCTCCCTGTGCTTTTCGAGGACTGATTTTGGTATGAGCGGCTTTTTGTAGAAATAGTCAAGGTTGCTGTATGATACGAGCCTGTAGAGATTTTTCAGTCCTGCCTGATTGCGGACAAGGATTATCTGATGATAAGACTTCAGTTTCTTGACATCGATATCGCTGATAAGATCATTGAGCCTGTCGATCGTCTTTATCCCCTTTTCTCCGGGAAGTCTTCCGGCGAGTTCAATGAATATCCTTGCGAGCATGAGTGCATCGTCGGAAGCGTGGTGGTGATCGAATTTTCCGAGTTTGAGTGCCTTTGCGACGATGTTGAGCTTGTATCTTCCCATGTCCGGGAGCATCGCCTGACACATGATGAGCGTATCGAGCCATGTATACTCAAAATCTATCCCCTGACGCTTGCAGACCTGATCTATCATCGTAGTATCGTATCTTGCGTTATGGGCGACGAGAACGGGCTTTTCACCGCAGAACTCCATGAACATTTCAAGAGCCTTTTTCTCGTCGGGAGCGTCCTTTACATCTTCGTCCCTGATACCGGTGAGTTCCGTTATCTTTTCCGGGATATGGATACCGGGGTTTACCTTTGTATTGAAGCTGTCAACGACCTGTAGCTTCTTTATCTTGACAGCACCTATCTCCGTAAGGCGGTCATTCGCATAACTGAGGCCTGTAGTCTCGACATCGAATATGATGATCTCATCTTCAAGGCTCCTGCCGTCGTTTCCGTAAACGATAAGTTCCCTGTCGATATCGTTGACGACGTAAGCCTCCATGCCGTAGATGACCTTGAAATTCTTGGGCATATTATACATACAGTCCGGGAAAGCCTGAACTGCACCGTGGTCGGTGATTGCCATTGCCTGATGTCCCCACGCTGCTGCACGGTTTATGAGCGTGACAGGATCTGTGACAGCGTCCATTGCGGACATATTCGTATGGCAGTGGAGTTCGACACGTTTTTCGGGGTAGTTGTCCATTTTCGGGATACGCTTCACCTTTATGACGGAATCAGCCATTATCACGATATCCCTTGCATAGCTGTCGTAATCGACTTTACCCTGAACGAGGAGCGTCATGCCTTTCTTTATGGAGGAGATGCCCATTTTCTCTATCTCGTCATTCTTGGCGAATATCTTGACTTTGAGCGAGCCGCTGTAGTCGGTCACGTCGAAAGTTGCGACTGTCTTTTCGTTGCGGAGTTCCTTTATTTCAAGGTCGAACACATCACCAACGATGACGTGTTTCTGTCCCTGCTGGAGAACTGCCTCTGATATCGCAGAGGGTTTCTCACGGATAGCTTTTCCCTTGATGACCTCTGCCGATTCCGGATCGAATCCCATGTTCAGTGCATCTTTATCGATAGACTGCGTGGGAGTAGCCGCCTGACGCTCCTCATCAAGAACTTCCTCACGGCTCTTTTCCGGGACGAGCTGTGCTGAATAATCCGGCATCTCCGGAGCAAGTTCCTGTATGGTACTGTCGTAGTCTTCTCCTGTAACGGGTTCGCCGCCGGAAAGGACTATCTCCGTCTTCACGCCGAACATATTGTAAATCATCTGCGAGAACCTGCGGCAGAATCCGAATCTTTCGAGGATATCACGGCCGCCGTGCTGTAATCCTATGCTTATTTTCTCCTTTTCAAAACGAACGTCCGCATCGTCAAGGAAGCCGTTCACCACAGAGATATCCCTTTTCAGGAGCCTGACGAGTTCGCCGTAGCAGTCCATTCCGAAGATATCCTCCGGATAGCGGCAGATGAGCCTT
>CADBQF010000282.1 GCA_902796705.1 Ruminococcus flavefaciens | reverse complement strand
GAGAATTCGCTCTGCACAGGCTGCGGACTCTGCTCGCAGGTTTGTCCTGTAAATGCTATAGGAGGTGCTGACCATGCAGAATAATATACTTATCTGCGGCGTGGGCGGTCAGGGTATCGTCCTCACTTCAAAACTCATTGCCGCCGCCGCTATGGAAAGAGATATCCCCGTGATGAGTGCCGAAACTATCGGCATGGCTCAGAAAGGCGGAAGCGTTTTCAGCTTCCTCCGGCTCGGTGACGATATCTACTCCCCCATGTTCCCGGAGGGGACTGCCGATATCATAATCGGCTTTGAACCGGCAGAAGCCGTCCGTATGCTCCCCTATCTTAAAAAGGGCGGTCAGGTCGTTGTCAATACTCACCCGATAATGCCCGTTACCGCTACGCTGAAAGGTTCGTCATATTCCGGAAATGAAATGATAGACTACCTGAAAGCAAACACCGAAAAGCTCCTCCTCGTGGACGGCGATGAAGCCTGCCGTGAGATAGGCTCTCCCAAGGTGCTCAACATGATAATGCTCGGTGCTGCTATGAAAAATGACATTCTCCCGTTTACCGTCAGCGAGATCGAAGACACTATGAAGCGAACTGTAAAGCCGCAGTTCCACGAACTCAATTCAAAGGCTCTGCGATATCTTGAAAGATAAGTTCTCTATAGAAAGGTTTTGTTTGATATGAAAATTAATGATAAACAGCTCGCTCAGGTAAATGACAGGATAAAAGCTCTCGTCGATGCAGGCAGCTTCTACGGAAAAAAACTCTCCGAAGCAGGCATAACGAGCGTTTCCTCCGCAGAGGAATTTGAAAACCTCCCGTTCTCGGAGAAAAAAGACCTCCGTGACGCTTATCCGCTCGGACTCATGACAGCTCCCGAAGACAAGATAGTCCGTATCCACTCCTCCTCCGGAACGACCGGCACGCCCGTTATTATCCCCTATACAGCCAAGGACGTTGACGACTGGGCTGAAATGTTCAAACGCTGCTACGAGACTGCCGGCATCACCAATATGGACAGGATACATATTACTCCCGGCTACGGCCTGTGGACTGCCGGAATAGGCTTCCAGAACGGTGCGGAAAAACTCGGTGCCATGACTATCCCTATGGGCCCCGGAAATACCGACAAGCAGCTCGAAATGATGCAGGCTATGAAGAGCAGCGTACTCTGCTCGACTTCCTCATACGCTCTCCTGCTCACAGAGGAGATCGAAAAGAGAGGAATCCAGGATAAGATACACCTCAAAAAAGGCGTTATCGGCTCTGAACGCTGGAGCAAGAAAATGCGTGACCGCATCGCCTCCGGTCTTGGCATCGAGCTTTACGATATCTACGGCCTTACCGAAATTTACGGCCCCGGCATCGGCATAAGCTGCAAATACGACACAGGTATGCACTACTGGGACGATTTCATCTACCTTGAAATTATCGATCCCGCTACCGGAAAGACCGTTCCCGACGGCGAAATGGGCGAGATCGTCATAACAACTCTCGTCAAGGAGGGTGCTCCCCTTATCCGCTACAGAACGCACGACCTTTCAAGGATAATCCCCGGCGAATGTCCGTGCGGCTGCGGCTTCCCAAGAATAGATGTCATCATGGGCAGAACTGACGACATGATGAAGATAAAGGGCGTAAATGTTTTCCCAAGCCAGATAGAGGAGATACTCGGCTCATTCCACGAGATATCCAGCGAGTACCAGATACGCATCTCCCACCTCGACGGAAAGGATACTATGCGTATCTACGTCGAAACTACAGGCGATTACGATTTCAACGAGATTGCCAAAAAAGTCGCTGAAAAAGTCAAGAGCAGGATAGGCTTCACTCCTATCGTAAAGGTAGTAGAAGTCGGCGTTCTCCCAAGAAGCATGAAAAAGACCGCCCGTGTGATCGACGAGCGTTTCGAGGAAAACTGATATGTCACAGATCATCTCCGCAAAGACAAAATGCCGCTGCTGCGGCCATAAATTCGATCATAAAGTTCTGCTCAGCACGAACCAGTTCGGCGTTCCCGACCTCGATATGCGTCCGCCCGAAATGATGCGAAGCACTATGGATATGTGGATAACCGTCTGCCCGCAGTGCGGTTTCGTCGGCAGCGACGGCGACAAACGCTCGAAGCTCTACAGGGATATCGTCGCTTCCGATGCCTACCGCACCTGCGACGGCAATAACTTCTCCGAAAAACTCGCCGCCGATTTCTACAGGCGTGGTCTCATCGAGCTTGCCCTCAATGCAAACGAAAAGGCTTTCCATTCGTTCCTGTCGGCTGCGTGGGTGTTCGATGACCTCAACGACGACGTAAATTCCGTCATCTGCCGCAGAAAAGCTCTCTCCGCTGCCGAAAAGCTGACTGCCTATCCGGAGGAATTCGTCCTTATCCTCCTCGATGTATACAGGCGTGCAGGCCTTTTCAGGGAAATTCCCGAAAAGCTCCGTGAACACCGCTTCGGCAATGCCATGCTCGCCGGTATTATGCGTTTCCAGCTCGACCGTGCCGCCGAAGGAGATACTGCTTGTTATACTATCGATGATGCCAAAAATATCAAGGAATAAAAAGGAGGTAGTAATATGATACCAGGCGAAGCATTTGAAATAGATGCCTGCAATTACCTGAATAATACTTACGGCAGCGATAAAGTCAGCTTCCGGAGAATGGGCGGAATGGACTCAACTGTCTCTGACATCGCCGCTGTTATAAACGGTCAGACCGCTTTTTTCATAGAAGCGAAAGACACCGGTGCTCAATCCGGACAGTTCGTGCTTTTTCCGGACGAAGCGAACCGCACATTCAATTTCTCCAATGACAACAAAAGCGTCCGGAACGTCTTCACAGACGCTATCGCAGAAGTCATGAAGCGTGATTTCGACAGATTCAGCAAAGTCGGTACTGCGGATATGAACATCGGCATTGACAGCAATGTCTGCTCGCAGTGGATAACCGGTCACTATGCCCAGAAAAACGTCAGATTTTTCATAACGAAGTACGGCGAGAGTTTCGTTATCTTTCCATTGAGGAGATTCATGAACTACTTCAATATAGAAGCCAACTACCGCAAAAAAGGAAGCGGCTCAGGTTCTCTTCCTATATGTCTCAGAGAGGAACTCAAAAATCATATCACAACGCTCTATCCTTCTGCAAGCTTCAGAATTGAAGGGAAGAGACTCATTGCCGCCATGCCTGCACCTCCGTCCGGGAACATATTCCAATACAAAGATCTCAGGATCAGTTTTTCTCACATAAATGGCATAGACTATGAAATAAGAAAGCTTTCAAATCTCAAGAATCCTACCGTTGTTTTTTCTATCAAAGCCAAAGCACCGCAGGATCCCAACGATCTCAGCGAATTTGTCAGAGAACTGAAATAACACAAAACGGCGAAGCTGCACCCTGCACAAACAGGGAAAGCTCCGCCGCTGTTTTTTATCCGTTCGGTATCACTCTTCCGAATCCCTGAATGCTACGTACTGTTTCAGGGCAAGACGATATGTTCCCATATAGTATTTACCGATAGGCAGGGAAACGTCCGGATATTTCTTCATCTCGTCGTTTTTTCCCATTTTAAGGAAGAGCGACATGAGATATTCGCACTTGTCCTTTTCATAATGAGCATCGATATCACAGTCACCGATCTCTCTTTCGACTCTTCTGAGCCTTGAAAGCGTATCGCTGATTATCTTGCTCTTTTTTCCGCTCTCTTTCAGCCATTCTCTGAACTCTGCTTCTTTCATATCAGTTACCTCCCAATGATCTTCCTATTTCCTCTGCAATGAGCTGCAAAACATCGATAACTACGGAATTTCCGAATTGTTTGTATGCCTGGCTCATGCTTTTGCTGATCTTGTATGAATCCGGATATCCCATTATCCTCGCACACTCACGGGGATGAAGTTTTCGGGTCTTTCCGTTTATGAGATATCCTCCTGTCTTGGCGAATACTCCTCCGCCGTATGCCGACAGAGTTATCGCTATGCCTTTCGTACTGTAGATGCGTTCACCCTGACCGCCTTTATTGACGATACCGAGCCTGATAGATGTATCGCTGTAGGTATCGTCTTTTTTGTCATTAAAATAGGTATCCGGCCTGTTCACGTAGAGACTGCTCACCATATCCTCATCGTCAAGCAGAACATCTTCAACGTGCCGGGTAAGTGCAAAAGGCTCGGGATATCTGAATCCGCTGACAGACAGGTCTTGCCGGAAGCATACCATGTATATCCTCTCTCGTTTCTGAGGGACACCGTAATCGACCGCATTCAGGACTTTATAGTTGAAATCGTATCCGAGTTCTTCCATAGTACCTTTCACGACAGCGAGAGTTCTTCCCTCATTATGTGAAGCGAAATTCTTTACGTTTTCCATGAATACGACTTTCGGCTTTTTCTCCCTGACTATGCGTGCCACGTCAAAAAAGAGAGTGCCACGGCTGTCATTGAAACCTCGCTGTTTTCCGCTTATCGAAAATGCCTGACACGGAAATCCGGCACAGAGTATATCGTGATCCGGTATCGTCTTTTCATCGACCAGGGTGATATCGCCGTCCGGGACTTCACCAAAATTTGCCTCATAGACGAGCTGAGCCTGCTTGTCCCATTCGCTCGAATAAACACACTCTGCCCCGAGAGACTCCAGTGCTATCCTGAATCCTCCCAATCCGGCAAACAGGTCAATGAACCTCATTCCGCTGAGGCTTTTTTTCTCAACATCTATCATTCGATGCTGCCTCCTAAAATTTGTACTACATATATAATAGCGCATTTCAAGAAAATATGCAAGCCTTTTAAGAAAAATCCCCCGACATTAGTCGGGGGAAAATATTTGTGATACCAAAAGCAAAACTATCAGTTATTTTCTCTGCGTTTTTTGAGGATAAGGAATGTGGGGATACCAGCCACGATGAGACCGCCTCCGAGGAAGAGGTACCAGAATCTCTTTACGAAGTTTCCGACGTAGACGTTCTTTACGATCGGGAGCGGGTTGGAGTTTCCTGCCTTATCAACGAGAGTAGCTCTTATTTCGTTGAATCCCTCCGGGAGGGTGAAATAGATAGCATTTTCGTCTTCATTGTACTGGAGCTTCTTGGGTGAGATAGCCTTGCCGTTGAGTTCGATAGTACACTGTTCGATATCGATATCAGGCGATACGCCGTTTATCTTGATCTTCATTGACTTCCTGCCGTAATATCCGCCGAAGAAGCCCATGTCGAGGAGTTCGCTGTCGAAGCTTCCTGTCGGTTTAACGTTATCGATGTAGATATGACCGATCGTGATCTCCTGTGAGCTGCTGCCCTTCTTTGCGACTGCATTGAGAGCAAGGTCAACGTCGAGAGAATCGTCGTTGTAAACAGTGCTGAAATAGCTCGGATCAAGCTTGATATGGAGTCTCTTTATACCGTTGATAACAGGAGCATCTTTTTCATCTACTTCTGAGATGTAATCATCTGAGACTTCTGTACCGCCTATAAGCAGGCCGAATTCTTTATCCTGCGGAATGAAAGCGATCATCTCGATCTCATCGAACTTTTCTGCCTGTATTCCCTTACGGTCGAACTTGTAGAGACCTTCGCCTGTTTCCTCGTTGCTTCCGGGGATATATACAAGGAAGTCGCTCTTCTTCTGTACGACGAAAGTATGTACGGCTTCATCGCTGACATTGCCTGCAACGTCATAAGCCTTTGACTTTATCTCATAGATACCGTCGGTCTTGAATTCGTCATCGCTGATCGAGATACCTATTTTTCCGTCGCTGTAGTTCTTTGCCTTCTTAGCATCGGCAACGTTGACGGAATACTTCTTTGTTTCGGGTTCTACATTGAGAACGCCGTCTTTATCCTTTTTGAGAGTATAGGCTGTGACTGTGTACTCTACTCTGTCGATATTATCATCACTGAACACGATGTTGTCGGGCTTTTCTGCCTTTGAAGTCTTGTCGTAGATGATAGTTGACTTATTATCGGGACTTGACTTGTCAAGCACGGGAGCGACCTTATCTATCTCGAATACAGGTGATTCCTGCTTCTTGATATCTCTGCCGGACTTATCCTTGCCTGATATCTCGATGCGGTAAACTCCGTCATCGCTGACTGTGATAGTTGCTGTATGAGAATCACCCGAATCAGTCCATTTAAGACCGCCTGAGATGACCTTTGAAGTAACATCAGTGAGAGTTCCAGTTGTATGGTCAGTTCCCGGCTCGCCGCCGTATACCTTTACGACTACGCTGTCAGGATCGAAGTTATGCTCCTTGACAGTGAAGCTGATAGTCTGCGGCTCCTGGAAGCTGTTGTCGTTTCCGTTCGAGAGTCCCTTGAAGATATTGTTGTCGGTGATGACAGGATCGGTCATATCGATGCTGAACGACTTGTCAGTTGCAGCAAGGCCGTTCACTATTGCACTGTGACCTGCCATATCCTTTCCGTTGATGTCGAATGTATAGTCGCCTTCCTTGAAGGTGATCGTAGCCTGATGCTCTGTCTTGGAGATATCCTTCCAGCCGCCTATTGCAGGAACGTTTCCGCCCGGAAGAGTATTTGCAATGACTGTGCCTATGAGCTGAGCGTTGAAGTTACGCTCTGTTACGGTGACTGTTGCAGTCCTCTCGGTCTTGTAATACTGTGAACCGGAAGGCTGGAACGATACGTTTATTATAGGTGCTGTCTGGTCAACTGTGAACTTGAAGCCCCTCTTGTCAGGCTCGTTTCCTGCCCAGTCACGCATCTCATACGATATCTCGATGCCGTTGTCGTCCTGGCTGAAATTGTAGTCCTTGTATATCTCGGTAACAAGGTTGTTATCCATTTTTGCTACTGTCCAGCCGTTGCCGATCTGACTGCCGACTGTCGGGGGAACTTCATAGCTTATCTCAAACGAATCCTGATATCCGGAATAGAGACCTTTTTCGCTCTTGACATCGCACTTGACCGACCTGATACCGGAGATGTTATCGATCATTCTTACCCTGTAGCTTACTGCCGTCGGGAAGAGATCGTTGCTTCCCTCCTTCAGATTCGTCGAAGGATACGATACGTCGATATGGACTCCGCCGTTGTCCTCTCTGTGCTTTTCAGGGGTGTCGATAGCAATAGAGTCGGGAGTTTTCAGCATTCCCTCATTAAGAACATTATCGATCGGGAAAGCACATATCTGTCCCCTGAATCCGCCGGGGATAGCAACCATGGCTGTATCGCCGTTTATTTCTGCCGTTTGATAGTTATTTCTTATAAATTCTTCATTTATCTGGTTTTTCTGACTATCCCAGGCATCAGCGTTTACCGGCATATTTGATTCGTTGAATTCGACCAGACAATAACCGATCTTATTAAGTCCGCTGGTTCCGCCGGCATTTGTACCCCATACGTCGTTCACTTTGACAACTGCAATTGTAGGATTTATGAACAGGAAGCCATAAGGAGTTCTCTGGATACCATTTTTATCTTTTAGATTATTTACGACCTCCTGAAGGCTGATCTCACTGATCTGAGGAGAAGTCTGGTCGATCTCGAAGAATGAATTTATCTCATTATTAACATTTCCGGCATTGTCGGACAGTTCTATCCTTACACTATACTTGCCGTCAACCTGATCTTTTCCATCCATGACTTTTTCCATGTCAACTTTTATGACGTGCTTTTTGTTGTCAATGGAGCCGATCCGTTCATTTGTATCTAATCTGTTGTCAAAATCAGATCTGTACTCAAAGATCGAAGATCTATCTATTACAGTTTGTGTAATATCTTCCTCTTTGCCTCCGTTAATACTAAGATATACCTTGAAATTATCGAGACCAGAATCCAGTGACACTCCTGTATCGGTATTTGTACCTGCATGATCCCCGAATTCAATGGTCATCTCCGGGTATTTCTTATACCATGTAGTTCCGTTGCCCTTGGACTCCCATGACGGTTCTTTTTCAGGGAAGCCGCTGAATACGATACTTCCGGTTGGTTTCTCCTGCTCGATTATGGTAAGATAGTTCTGTTCATCAACAGCCGTAGACTGTTTGATATTTACTGTCTGGATCTGATCGCTGTTAAATACAGAAGGTGTATCAACAGATGTGCGTTCGACATTACCGTCTTTATTGAGCCACGTATACTGGGCCTGCTGAAAAACATATCCCGTGCCGTCAGCACTCTTTTCAGCTTTGTACTCTGTTACACGTCCGCTGTTGTCGTAGACTCTGAAAATGAGATCGCTCTTGCTGAACTCACCCTGTTTAAGCGTTAATACATAATTATCAGAAGAAGGATCATTGTTCTCCTTTTCCAATGACTGTTTAACAGTTTTTCCGTCTGCACCGGTATATTCTACCTCTACGTCTGCGACTCCGCTGTCGTTTTCATCGGTAGCGTTGATTACCAGTTTGACCGTATCTTTTGAGAATACGCCGAATTTTGTGACTCTTGTTAAGATCGGGCCGCTCAGTGCATCACCGGCCGAAGCTTCAATGCTGTTGATAACAGGGGCATATCTGTCAGCATAGAATGTATACTTAGCCTCTGACGGGTTTTTTGAATTATCGCAGGCCGTTACTGTATACTCATACCTCTGAGCTTCATTCTTGTTTATTGCTCCTGCCGAAAGGTCGATAAGTGCTGTTCTGCCGGAATCTCCGATCTTGGTTTCATACGCTTCGGCGTTGCCTACCCGATCACCGTTTTCATTGAAACCTTCGATCACAGATGAAACGCTTAAAAGATCCTCATTTGATGTAAGAGAAACTTTTGTCATCTCATCATCTATTCCTCCGAAAAGTTCCTCCCAGCGATACCAGACCTTTTTATCGGTGTCCTCGCCGGTATTCACATTGTGTTCCCTGTTCTCCACAGGATCAATGACCGAAGTTTTAATTGTAGGAGCGATATAATCGATCTTGAAAGATGCTGATGCTTCTTTGCTCGCTAATCCGGCTTTATCACTGATCTTGAATTTGATATTGTAATGACCGTTCTTGATCAGTGCATTATCTTCAGTTTTGAGAGAACCTAAATATACCCTTATGCAGTTATATCCGTTTACCTCCATGAAGTCGTAATAAAGAACTTTCTGATCGTAGAGCGTTTTCGGATCTTCTTCCGTTGAATCAGCGTCTGTTATGCTTAGCTCGACCGTATCCTCATCGACGCCTGTTCCTTCCTCAGTTATCCTGAAGTCAATATAGGCATCATTGTTTTTGAGTTTTTCAATGTTGAACTCCTGTTCATCGGTGACAGAAGCCTCTACCTCAGGAGCTGTCGAATCTGTATAGAATCCGTTGATGTCTAACGGATCAGCCGGCTGTGTTATGCCTAAATCAATATTTTTAGGGTTTTTATACTGGCCTTTGAACAGTTCACCTATAGTGAATACCTTTGTTCTGCTCTCACTTGGATTATCAGTACAAAGAAGTATCTTTACATTTGCAAGGTTCTGATCTTTTTTCAGCTTGATACAGAATTTCTTTTTTTCATCTCCCAGATCATCATAGTCTAAGAAGGTGCCAGCTCCCTCAGTCACATTATCAGCAGGACAGATATAAGCTCTTTTTGCATTGGCAGTAAAATAGATCTTTACCTGTGTTTCTGACTTGCTGTCAAAAGTATATGGACTGGTATCGAAATACAAAGCATTATCCTTGTCGATATAGTCATAGTTGTCATCAAATGAGTAGACAGTATTCGTATATTTCCAGTCATGTTTTGCAGCGGTCGTTACATTGCCTTCATCATCTTTTACTTCAGGAGTATACACTTCATAATAAAGCTTTGCCGATCCCGTATCCAGTGAAGGCTTGGTATTATCAAAAACAACGCCGCCGGTATCCGGGTTTATTATCGGAAACTCGATATCGCCGTCAGGACCGACTTTAACATCTGTTCTGTTCTCATCATAACAGCACGGATTACCGTATTTGTCTTGTCCTTCGATGCAGAGATACATTTTGTAATTCTTAGTGTTTCCGAGTTCTTGCTGAAGAGAATTGAGCAGACTTCTTGTGTCGGTTTCGCTTACCGGCTGGTTCAGCCACTTTTCATGACTTACAATAAAGTTGTATGTTGTATATACGCCATTTTTCTTCTCACCAGTAGGGGTTCGTGAAAGATCGCCCAGATCATTAATGCTGAGTTTTTCAGTTTGAACACTTTTGCTCTCATTATCAGCATCAACGAGCTTTATTGATATCTTTAAGGATTTTTCATCGATACCTATACCGTCGTATTCCTTGCCTTCATTATTGATTTTTTCAGACAACTCCACTGTAGCACTTTTTTGATCAGATTTTACATTTACTGTAGGTCCCTTTTTGTCGATAATAACAGGAATCCCAGAACCATTAAACCGCCCAATTACAGGTTCTGAGCCGTTAGGCGTAGCATGATCTGCAGCAGCAGTTTTATAGAGATCATACTTGATAGTCTCATACTGCTCTGCACTGAGAGTAAATTCTGCCGAATACTTTTTCTTATTGTCGTATCCGCCTTCACTATTCACGGTCTTTGAAGCGATCACTTTTCCGGCATCTTTCAGTTCACCCTTGTTTTCTCCGTTGAGCAGGAAAAATGTAACTTCATCAACGTTATCCCATGAATTTGTCTCGGCTCTGAGTGTTATCACTACATTGTCTTTTACGTAGGCATTGCCTCGTGCATAGCTGATTATTGAAGACACCATAGATCCGCTTTCGTATCTGATGTCGGTAGCTTCATTAAAAGCTTTCTGGTCAACGCCTTTACCCGATTTATCCTGTATCTGATAATTGTCGGTATTGACCGAAAACTCCACTTTTATTCCATTGTCGAGGGAGATTTCATATCTTTCATTTCCATAGATAGTTTTTCCAGATAACGTATCTTTTACATAGAAATGATACAATCCGGGAATCTCGCCTTTATATTTCCATTCAGTCTTGCCTGTCACAGGATCTTTTTGGATCTCGTAAGGATCGAAATTATCTGATGTTATATCAGATGCGTTCTCCCTGTAAATGTATAAATTATCAAGCAATATCTCACGCACCTCATCGATTTCTTCCTCTGATAAGGTGTTGTAGTAAAAGTGCAGACAATTATTTTTATATTCTTTGCTATTGAAATCAGCATCTTTAGTTCCTGCTGTTTTTTTATCATAATTCACCTGAAACTGTACTTGAGCAACTTTGGATACAGGTGCAGTCGTAGTAGTCGTCGTAGTAGTTGTAGTAGTATCACTCGAAGTCGTAGTCTGTGTAGAAGCTGAAGGATCTTCATTTGTCTTGCTGCCTGATGCCTTTACCTGGACAGCATTGACAGTTCCGGCTGCATTT
>CADBQF010000281.1 GCA_902796705.1 Ruminococcus flavefaciens | reverse complement strand
TACTTCGGGATCTCAGCCTTGATGTAGTGCATGAGCATAACAGGCTGCTTGTCCTTGACACCGATCCTTACTACAGACTGAGCGTACATATCGAAATCGTAGTGCTGTCTGAGATAGTTTACGGAAATGTGTGTCGGGTTCTTCTTTGTCATTGACTGATCGATAGGATGCCATACGCCGCCGAAGAAGATCTCAACAGCCATCTGAGTAACCTCGTCATCTGTCTTGCCCTGTGCGTCTACAGGATCGATGAGCGGCTCGTCGAATTCGTCATTCTTGACGATGAAGATGACCTGTAAGAGCTTGATATCGTCTTTTTCCTCACGTCTGCCTATCTGTACATCGATAGTGTATCCCTTAGGCATGATAACACAGTCATCGTAAAGAGTACCGTTGAGTTTTGTGTTGAGTTTTTCGAGTACCATCTGTTTAAGTTCGAGAACCGGATCCTTGGTCTCCTGTTCTGTCTGCTGATTCTTTTTCTTGAAAAGTCCCACTTGTATCATTCTCCTTGTTTATTAATTTTTATGTATTATTATATGCTTAGCATAATATTACCTTGTGAACTTCACAGCCGCCCAGCCGCCGTCGGAATTTATCTCCGGCTCACTGAAACCTGCTGAGAGTATGGCATCAACGACTTCATCTGTCCTCTCGGTGATTATACCGGAAACGATGAGTGTTCCGCCGTCCTTTATATATCTTGCGAAGTAGTCCTTCATAGCGATGAGGACATCGGCAACGATATTGGCTGTGATAACGTCATATTTTCCGTCTATCCTGTCAGCGAGCTTGTCGTCTGTGAGGATATTTCCGGCATATGTCGTATACTTCTCCGGGGAGATGTTGTTCTTTGCGGCATTCTCGGCAGCAGTTTCGGCTGCATTCTGCTCTATATCTACAGCAACGGCACTTTCAGCACCGAGGAGCATAGCACCTATCGAAAGGATACCGCTTCCGCAGCCCATATCAAGCACCTTGTCGCCTGTTTTCAGGCATTTTTCGAGCAGTTCGAGGCAGAGTCTCGTTGTGTGGTGCTGACCTGTACCGAAGCTCGAAGCCGGATCTATCTCAAGTATTATCCTGCCGTCGGCGGTATCGTATTCTTCCCATGAAGGCTTGATAACGAGCTTTTCACCGACTTTGACCGGCTTGAAATACTGCTTCCAGTTATTAGCCCAGTCTTCCTCACGGATACTTGAAAGTTCAGCTTCAAGTCTTCCGCATACGCCTTCCGTGTCCTCTGCCTTTACAGCCGAGAGCATCGAACGTATCGCAGAGAGCATATCCCTGCCCTGTTCATTTCCCGGAAGATATACGGTTATGCAGGTCTCACACGATGAAAGTCCCATGAGGTCATCATCGATATAATCCCACTGTCCGTTCTTGTTTTCGAGAAATTCATTGAAATCCTCCGCATCACGGATAGCGAAGCCCTTTATGCCTATATCCTCCAGCTTAGAGCATAGAAGCTCTATAGCCGGAGATGATGTGTATATGTTTACTTCTGTCCATTCCATTGGCAGGTCCTCCTATTTGCATATAAGCGTCAGATAGTCAAGAACGTCGTTCTTATCGACAACTCCGTCAGAGTTTATATCCGCTGCCTGAAGCTCTGTGCTGCTGAGCAGGGATATGCCTTCGGGAAGGAATTTCAGGCTCCTGATGTACTCATTCACAAGCGAGAGATCGTACTTATCGACAGCACCGTCCTTGTTGACATCGCCTGCTGTGACATCGAATATATCGTTGGCAAGGACGAGTCCGTCAAGTGATATCCAGCCGTCTTTTCCGCCGATATTCACCATTCCGTAGTTTCCGTAGATATCGGTTATCGTGATGACGTAGCCTTTTTCGAGCAGAGCGATAAGTTCGCCGCCGCCGTCCGGAGAAGTATATATACCGGAAGGTTCATCGCCCGAATAGTAGAATTCAAGGGCAGCGGAGCTTCCGTCCGGAACACGTACCGATACCAGTGCAGTTGAAGTCGTGCTGCCGACAGGCATAAGGACAGTCGCCGCAGTAGTCACAGGCATCAGCGGCGGCTCTGTAGTCGTCGTTGTAGTTGTTGTCGTAGTCGTCGTTGTTGACGAAGTTGTGGTCGTAGTTGACGTGGTAGTCGTCGTTGTTGTAGTGGTTGACGTTGTGGTCGTGGTGGTTGTTGATGTAGTCGTGGTTGACGTTGTAGTTGTGGTTGAAGTAGTCGTCGTGGTAGTTGATGTGGTTGACGTGGTGGTCGATGTTGACGTGGTCGTCGATGTTGTTGTAGTCGTGGTAGTTGTTGTTGTCGTCGTGGTGGTAGTTGATGTTGTAGTCGTGGTTGTTGGTGTTGTTATAGCTGAAGTTGTTGTTGATACGGCAGTACCGGCATCTCCGCCCGGACAGAATTCCGGCGGCGGGTTCTTTCCTGTGAACACCTCATACGATGTGATATACTGACCGTTATATGCCGAGAACATCAGAACGTCGTCTTTAGCCGGATCGATCATATATACATCATCTCCGACTACGCCCTCTACGAATACCCAGTGGCCGCCTACGTTGCAGATGACATAAAGTCCGCTGTCAAGGACAGACTTTATCTCCGCAGCCTTGCCGCTCTGGTCGTATGCCTGAAAGTATCTGTAACCCACGACTTTTACATCAGGAAGAGCAGATGTGATAGCCGCCCAGCTCGCTATGCCGCCTGAGTAGTCGAAGCCTCCCACCGAGCTTATCCTGTTTGCCAGGACTCCCGGATCAAAGCTGTCGGTACTCTCTGCACCGGAGTGGACCGCAAGTATCGCAAGTGAAGTCACGAGACAGCCTGTTCTTGCAATGTCAGAGCCGCCTGTTGGAGTGCTTCCCCACCGTGGATCGTTCTGTCTCCACAAGTGGTAGTCCTCAACAGCGTGAACTTCTGTCATACAGTACGTGCCTGAAAATACTCCGAAAACGGTAAGCATCGCAAGAAAAAGACTTAACAGACCTTTCTTTTTGATATTCAGCATAAATACCTCCAATATTCAGTTAGTTTTGTTGTGCTGACCATAGATCAGCGTGAAGCAAGCTTCTTTTTTGACCTTCTTTTCTTTTTTGATTCTTTCAGCTTTTCGTAAGCTGATATATAGATACTCACAGCGTTTTCTTTATCTGTTTCGCTGAGAGCTATACCGCCGTATACATTCCTGTCAAATGAATCTGCCAGTGAAGACATATCAGCACCTGATGCAGCAAAGACTGCCGCTGCTGCCTCACGGGAAGTATTTGCCCCTTCTATTCTGTAGATACGGCATATTCTCCGCATTACCGCCCTTACAGCATCGTCAGGCTGCTTTCTTCTGCATCTCATTATGAAAATCCTGTGGTAAACTACAGGGTAGAGCAGAATAGCCGCCATGAGCAGAAGTGCCATGATGAGAAGCACGATGCCTGCACGCTTCATAAGGTCAGTTGCGGTAGACTTCTTCGGAGGGCCGTCATAAGGTACGGTAGGCTCGAAAGATACCCAGCCGAATCCCTTGATGTACAGTTCCGGGAAGCCGTGTGCGTCGTTTCCGGTCACCATGAAGTTAGCCGAAAGACGCTCGTTCTGTGTTGCCTGTGACATATTGTATCCTGTGCAGAATCTTGCCGGTATGCCTTCTGCACGGGCGAGAAGCACCATTGCAGTAGCGTATTCGTAGCAGACTCCCGTTTTTGACTTGAACAGGAAGTCAACGGCATTGTCGCCGCTTTCCTTTCTGAAATCGGGATCGTATACATATCCCTCGTCAAGGAAATAGGACACTATGGCATTTGCTTTGTCGTAGTCAGAAACACAGCCTTTTGTTATCTTGTCAGCGAGTTGTCTGATCTTGTCATTATCACCGTAATCTGTGAGTATATCATAGTAATCGGTGTAATCGTCATATTCATTTTCGAGAAGAGCTTTGGAATCCCAGTCATTGTAAAGCACATCTGCCGCATCGGTCAGAAGCTCGTCGTAATCATCGACATCAGACAGGATATCCGTGACTTTTCTGTTGTAATCGTTCAGGAAGAACGTATCAGCGTAATACTCAAAATCGAAGCTCTCGTCATAAGCGAATGACTTCTCATTCTTGCCGGCAGCATAGAGCAGACCGGATTCGATCACTGCAAGAGTCTCGCCGTATGTAGTATTTTTTAGCTGGTGGGCGAACTGCGGCACGGGAACGAACTGAGCATCCCAGTTTACGGAGAGTATACTCATGTAGCGTATCTCCGGGATAGTGACCGTTCCGTCTGCCACGCTCTCAAGACCGTACTTTTCAGCGAAGGAGCTGTCTGCGGCGGCGGCTTTGATTATCGCCTGCGTAAGACCTCCTGCCACGCCCATATCAACGGGAGTCTTATCCCATTTCGTGCGGAAATGCTGGTCAGGTCTTCCTATGCTCCACGAATCTGTCGAGTAGTTATACGTTGAAAAAGTCGTCGTTTTCAGCCGCATCGGTTCATATGCCCTTGCATAGTAGAGCGGCACATTGCTGTCAGTATTGAGGAACTGTTCATTGTTCATCTCGTCACGGAAAACATTCAGCATCGATACGAGACGGTCGGTGAACTGTTCGGCGTTGATCATCGTTTCGAGAGCTGTTCTGTCCGCTTCGATCTCCGGCTTGGGGACGAGAGCGGCAGCGGCGGCGAATATCAGCGTGTAAGCTGCGACCGTCTTCCAGATCTCAGGTCTGTGGACTATCTCTGTTTCCTGAGTATCCCTCATCTGCCTGAAATACACCATAAGGAGGATAAATCCGACTGAGAGTGCGATAACGTACATAGTCGGCATCTTCTCGTTTTCCTTACCGTATATAGCGAATGGTATGATGAATATGAGGAAACTCATGAATATCCTGTACCTGACTCTCGTGAAGTAGAAAATGACCGACATCATGAATATCAGGAACAGAAGAAATATCGCTAATGTGTAATATTTATTGTAATCTACCGCATCCTGCGGTGTCAAAAACCATACGCCGAATATGAGTGGATAGTCCTTCTCGCCTGTCTCTATCACATTTTTTACGACAAAGAAGAACGTGATTATAAGGACTAAATATCCCAACGCACCGAGTCCGTGGTCTTTTGGTATCATTCTTCCACGCTGTGACTTTTCCATATGGTCGAGCAGCCTGAAAACGAAAAATGATATCACCAGCGTCGCAATGCCGTATGGGATCACCAGTTCGCTCCTGTAGTAATTCATTATCGACATCATGACGATAACGGTATACACAAGCACCGGATCGGCAAGGTTCTTCAGGAAGAAATCCCTGATCTTATTGTTGTTGTTCTGCATATTTTATACCCGTTTGAAAGTGTTGTCCTCATCGAGATACCACATAGGCAGCTCAGTGGGATTTCCGCTCTCCCTTGATACGCCGATTATGCTGACCGATTCCGGATCGCCTGCTTTTTTAGCGATATCCGGGAAACTGCCACCCGTATCGGTAGTGCCTATGACGCAGGCACACGCACCGATATTCTGCTGAGGGAGTGCTATCCTCTTGTCGTATGCTACCTTCACAGCGAGTATCTTCAAAAGGAGCTGCTGCGGATATTCCGGGCTGTCCACTGTCTCGACAGTGAGCGTGCCGTCGGCTGAATAGTAGCCGAAACTACAGGCTATACCCTGCTTCACAAGGAGCGTAAGCAGTCCGAAAACGCTCGTGATGAGCTTTTCTTCTTTTCTTACTGAGCCTGCCATATCGCTCCCGGTCTTTCTGTAGATATCGAGCAGGAGCAGCGGCTGTACTGACGAAGCGGCTTCATCGAGCCTTACCATGAGCATATCTCTTTTTGCAGAGAGCTTCCAGTTTATCCTTTTGAGGGGATCGCCGCTGACGTACTCACGGTGTTCGTAACCCGGCATGGTATTTGAAGAAATGAGCATAGAGGTATCTTTATCCTCTTCCTCATCTGATGTCATAACGAGGTCAGCTATCGAGCGGAAGAGCTGGGAAGAAGCTTTTATCTCCGGTATCTCCGGTATGACTCCGACGCTCTTGGGTTCAGGGAGCGGATTTTTTGCATTCAGCTTCATGAATCCGAGGAAACCTGCGGAGCGTACCGAGCTGACCGAGACTTCTCCGTTTCCGCCGACTACAGCCGGTATCTTTACAGTAAATGACTGATCCGAGTCAGATATCATCGACAGGCGGTAAGTCTTTTTCGGCTTTTCAAAGACTTCCGAAGCCGAAAGCACGATCTCCGCAAAGGCAAGCGGTAGTTTCCCCTCTTTCCTCACAGTGACCTTTACTTCAAGAGAGCTTCCCTTTTTTACGAATCCGTCGCAGTTGATGTCAACGCTTATCCTGTTCCTGCCGACGAGCATGAACGCAAGCGAAAACAGCGGAGCTGCTATCAGGAAGGCTATGAGTATGACACCCATTTCGCCGTCAACGTAAAATGTGAATATATAGATAAGGAAGGCAACTGCTGCGATACTGACGATACTTTTGATCTTGTTCATATCAGCTTCCCATTGAAGGTACAGCACATCTCCTGAGAAGATCTGTGATGTACGCCTCGTTTGAACTGAAAGCTGTCTTTCCCTGCGGTGAAAGGATTATCCTGTGTGAGAGTACGGATACCGCACAGTTCTTGACATCGTCCGGTGTGACGTATTCTCTTTCATATATATATGCGAAAGCTTTTGCAGCCTTATAGAGAGCGATGCTTCCTCTCGGACTTATGCCGAGGACAGCGTTTCTGTCATTTCTTGTAGAAGTTGTGAGATCGACGATATATCTTCTCACCTGTTCGGTCACACGCACTCTCTTGACCTCTTCCTGCATATATGCAACATCTTCGAGCGACATGGCAGGAGCTTCGATATTTTCTATGGGATTGTGCATCTCGGTGCGTTCGAGTATTTTCAGTTCCTCTTCCTTTTCGGGATAGCCCATTGAGAGCTTCATGAAGAATCTGTCCATCTGGGCTTCGGGGAGGTGGAATGTACCGTAGGTCTCGACCGGATTCTGTGTAGCCATTACGAGGAACGGTCTCGGAAGCTTGTGAGTCGTTCCGTCGAGGCTTATCTGACGCTCCTCCATAGCTTCAAGGAGGGCTGACTGTACTTTCGGTGAAGCACGGTTTATCTCGTCAGCGAGGAGGAAGTTGCACATCACCGCACCGTCACGGTAGATGAACTCT
>CADBQF010000280.1 GCA_902796705.1 Ruminococcus flavefaciens | reverse complement strand
GTCATGCTTGATTCACAGTACAAGCAGGGGACAGTCAGAAATATGATGACCTGCGGTCATACCCGCACAGAGATCTTCTTTGCCGATCTTATAACGATGAGTGCGGCAACAGTTATATACTTTGTATGCTATCAGGCAGGAGTGTTTTCCTTGTCGGTATTCGTATTGGGATATGAGGGATATACACTGAAAGCGGCTCTCGTTTCGATGTCGGTGATGCTCCTCATGCTTATCTGTATAAGCACGGTGCTTTCTCTTGTGCTGGGAAATCTCATGAGAGACAGAAAAACTACGGTCGTAATACTTGCAGCCCAGTATGCACTGAATATGTCTATCGTTTTTGGAATGTTCAAAAACAACAGCAAGGTACTCGGATATGTGTCAAAGGTATTTCCGCAGAGCAATATTTTTGATCTTTCGTACAGCGTCATACCGGATAAGATCGAGGAAAATATCATCATTACCCTGACGCTCATGACTGTATTGACGATCGCAGGGATCGTTCATTTTAAAAAATGTGATCTGAAGTAGGTGAGTAAATGGAGCTGTGTTTTGCTGCGGCGGTAGCTGTTATCATTTTTCTGTCGGTTAAGATATATTTATTAAAAAAGTCGGCTCATGAGATAGCAGACAGATTTGCCGACAAGCTGAAAACTGATACCAATACTGTTATAGATATTTCCTCCCGTGACAGGGATATGATGTATCTTGCTGACAGTATCAACAAACAGCTAAAAGTACTCCGCAGTGAACATCTACAGTATCATCAGGGCAATACTGAGCTGAAAAATGCCATAACCAACATCTCCCACGATATCCGGACTCCGCTCACAGCGATATACGGCTATCTTGATATGATACAGCAGACCGACGATCCCGGAAAGCAGGCAAAATATATTGCGGTAATGAAAGAACGTGCGGAGCTGATGAAACAGCTTACAGAGGAATTGTTCCGCTATTCAGTCATCGTATCAGATGAGAGCGATGTCGTTACGGAAAACGTAAATGTCGGACAGGTGCTTGAAGACAGCATCATGGGGTATTTTGCGGCACTGAGCGAAAAAGGCATCGTTCCGGACGTACATCTGACGGAGCAGCCGGTCTTCCGGGAACTCAACAGGGAATACCTTGCAAGGATCTTTTCAAATCTTCTGAACAATGCTCTGAAATACTCCGGGGGCGATCTTGAAATAACGCTATCCGCCGACGGTTCGATAACGTTCAGCAATATGGCAAAGGAGCTTTCAAAAGTTGAGACAGAGCAGCTTTTTGACAGGTTCTATACCGTCGAAGCTGCACACCATTCCACGGGACTCGGATTATATATCGCCCGGACGCTCGTTGAGAGAATGAACGGAACGATAACTGCCGAATACTCCGGAAGCCGCCTGACTATCACGATAAAGCTCTGATACACCAGCAGATCAAATACATTGCAAAACAGAGGAACAGTCAGAACGACCGTTCCTTTTTTGATACAATGTATTTGTTTATACTAACAAAAATTCAGGAATTTGGTAGTTAGTTATATATAACTATACAAAAAATCATCATCTTCATTGACACATCAAGCTCAAAATGATACTATAATAATGTTACTATATACTAACAAAAGGCGGTGGGACAATGACAGAATACCGGCTGTTTCCCGGCATAAGGCTTATTATCGGTCAGGGCGGCAGGTCAAATGAAAATGAGAACGAGATCTTTTACTGCATGAAAGGCGTATGTGAATATTCTGTCAGGGAGGAGTCCTATTACCTTACGGACGGGAAGTGCATTATCGCTCACGATGCTTCGAGCCGTGAACTACGCTGTATGTCAGACTGCTGCGGCATCTCTGTTCTGATAGGGGACGAGTGCGGAAATGAAGCTTTTTCCGACATTCTTTATCTTGCGGATATTTCAGGAGATCAAACGAGAAATGGACAGTTCATTTTTCAGGCAGACGATAGGGTGAGTACGCTTTTTTCTGATATTTATGCGGAGACAGAGCGTCATGAAGAGAACATGATGAAAGTGAAAGTTCTGGAACTCCTCGTTCTTCTCGCAGAGAAACGGCCTCCTGAGATAAGGCACAGCAGCGTCTTTAAAAGAGCAGGGCAGTTTATCTGCCGCAATACATCTGTTCATTATACAATAGAAGAATTGTCACATTTTTTCGGGATAAACCCCACAACGCTGAAAAACGGGTTCAGGGAGCGTTTCTGCTGTACGGTCTATGATTATGCAAAAAAACATAAGATGTTCCGTGCGGCTGAACTTCTGAGAGATACTGACATGAGAGTGATCGATGTTGCAGAAGAAGTCGGCTACAGCAATGCAAGTAAATTCTCAAGTGCATTCTGTTCTGTTGTAGGAATGACTCCCAAGCGTTTCCGAATGGAGCATAAAAGCGGCGTTGTTGAATAAAAAGAACGGGATATCGATAAATTTTGATATTAGCTGAGTATATCAACTTCTGACTTTACGGAGCAGAAGAAACTCATTATATATGGTATTATAATTATAACATCATAAACCGATATACAACAAAACAATGAGGTGATCTTTATGAAATTCAACAATATCCAGTGGAAAAAAGTAGGACTGTTCGCAGGCGGTGTTCTGTTCGGTACTGCTGGCATAAGAGTGCTTTCGAGCAAAGATGCGAAAAAATGCTACACTCAGGCAACAGCAGCCGTACTCCGTGCAAAGGCTGACGTTATGCAGACTGTGACAACAGTTCGTGAGAACTGCGAAGATATCCTCGCTGATGCAAAGGAGATCAACGAGCAGAGAGCTTTGGAGGAAGAAGAAGCTTTCATCGATGATGAGATCGATGATCTCGCTGAAACAAGTGAAAACTAAGAACCTGTCAGAATAGAATATACAGCACGTATTTCCGGCCGGTATTTCCGGTTCGGACAGGTCCGCAGGCACAGGTCGCAGAAGCGGCCTGTTTTCATAGGAGGATAATTATGAAATGTAAGATACTGCATGAATCCAACGGACGTATGCGTGTGCGTTTCTGTATGAGCCGCATGACTCTCAGACAGGCTGACATTGCAGAATATTCGCTTTCAGCCGCTGACGGTGTTACACGAGTAAAAGTCTTTGACCGCACTTGTGATGCGGTGATAGCCTATACCTGCAACAGACATGATATAATACAGATGCTCGCACGCTTTTCATTCGATAACGAAGCAAATGCCGCTCTTGTGCCTGAACACACAGGCAGGGAACTTAACAGACAATACGAAGACAAACTTGCCGGTATCGTCCTCAGACGCATCGTCAATAAGATAATACTGCCTCTCCCTGTTCGTCAGCTAATTGCAGCCGTCAAAGCATCAAAGTACATATGGCGTGGTCTGCGATGCCTTATGCAGGGCAAGGTGGAAGTATCCGTTCTTGATGCTGCAGCCATAGGAGTTTCACTTATCAGGAACGATTTCAATACAGCCGGTTCAGTGATGTTCCTGCTGAATGCAGGCGATATCCTTGATGAATGGACTCACAGGAAATCGATAGACGACCTCGCACGAACGATGTCCCTCGGAGTTGAACAGGTATGGACGAGAACCACTGACGGTCATGAAGTCCTTGTTCCCGTGAATGAAGTAGCCAAGGGTGATATAGTGATCGTCAGAACAGGCTCGATGATACCTCTTGACGGAAAAGTCATCTCCGGCGATGCAATGGTCAATCAGGCCTCAATGACAGGAGAATCCGTACCTGTACACAAATCCGAGGGAGCATATGTCTATGCCGGAACAGTCGTAGAAGACGGCGAATGTACGGTATGTGTGGAAAATACTGCCGGCGGCGGACGTTACGACCGTATTGTAAAAATGATAGAAGAATCAGAGAAAATGAAATCCTCTGCCGAAGATAAGGCTTCTCATCTTGCGGACAGTCTCGTTCCGTGGAGTCTGGGCGGTACGCTGCTCACATGGCTCATCACAAGAAATGCAGCAAAAGCACTTTCTATACTAATGGTGGACTTTTCGTGTGCGTTGAAGCTCGCCATGCCTATTTCTGTCCTTTCAGCTATGAGAGATTGCAGCCGTGAGGGTATAACCGTAAAAGGCGGCCGCTTCATGGAAGCTGTTGCAGAAGCAGATACGATAGTTTTCGACAAGACCGGAACTCTCACACATTCAAGTCCGAGAGTGGCAGAGATAATCACTTTCGGCGGACGTGACGAAAATGAGATGCTCCGCCTTGCAGCCTGCCTTGAGGAACATTATCCTCATTCCATTGCCAATGCCATAGTTGCCGATGCAGCGGAAAAAGGCCTTGTCCACGAAGAATTCCATTCAAAGGTGGAATACGTCGTTGCTCACGGTATATCAAGCACCGTAGACGGCGAGCGTGTGCTTATCGGAAGTTATCATTTCATTATCGAGGACGAGAAATGCACTCCGCCTGATGAGCGTATCTTCAGGCATCTGCCAAAGGAGTATTCACATATCTATCTTGCGATAGGCAGCGAAGTGGCTGCTGTTATCTGCATCGAAGATCCGCTCCGTAATGAAGCAGCAGACGTTATAAAACAGCTCCACGAACTTGGGATATCCCGTGTAGTCATGATGACAGGCGATAACGACCGCACAGCAAAAGCTGTCGCACAAAAAGTCGGTGTTGACGAGTATTTTGCCGAAGTACTGCCGGAAGACAAAGCAGCATTTATCCGCTCCGAGCGTGAAGCCGGACGAAAAGTCGTTATGATAGGCGACGGCGTGAACGATTCTCCTGCACTGAGCGAAGCCGATGCCGGTATCGCAATAAGTACCGGTGCTGCGATCGCCCGTGAGATAGCGGATATTACGATCTCAGCCGACGACCTTTATTCCCTCGTCGATCTCAAACGCCTGAGCAATGCTCTTATGAAGCGTATAAACTGGAATTACCGCACCATAATCGGTTTCAACGGAACGCTGATAGGACTCGGTGTTCTCGGTCTGATACCTCCCGCAACTTCCGCTCTCCTCCATAACGCTTCGACTCTCGCAATAGGTCTCCGCAGCATGACCGAATTGAAATGACTCATAGGGCGGTGCTATAATGAAGTATGAACCCTTTTTGATGGAAACCCTTTTGAAAAAAGGTTCTCCCTCAAAAGGTATACACCTCATTATAAGCAACGCCCTATGGTCATTTCGTTTTGGCTTATGGCAGAAGCAGCTTGAAAAAAGTTCTGCTATGTGTTATAATTAGTAAAAATCTGACAGAAGGCGGGTGTAAATATGCACACAAGTGTCCTTATGATAGACGACGAGCCGGAACTTGCGGAATATACGGCAAAATACTTCAACATTTCGGGAGTCAGGACTGAATATGTACTCAATGCAGAAGATGCTCATGAATTTTTGAGGGAGAATACCTGCTCGCTCATACTTCTTGACATAAACCTCGGAACTGATTCGGGATTTGATCTTTGCAGGGAAATAAGAAATACGATGAATGTACCGATATTTTTTATAAGTGCGAGGTCATCGGAGGACGATATGCTGCTTGCTCTCGGTATTGGCGGCGATGATTACATCTGCAAGCCGTATTCTCTCGGCGTACTTCTTGCCAAAGTGAAAGCGGCACTGAAACGCTATGAGGAGAGCGGAGCGAAGTCTTCCGCAGAAGAAGATATGATAAAGCTCGGAAATGCTTCTGTTGACCTGAAAAAAGCCTCCGTCACAAAGGGCGGAAAGACATTTCCTCTCAAAGCGATGGAATACAAACTCCTTGTGTATCTTCTCAGCAATAAAAACCGTGTTATAGCCAAGAACGAATTCTTTGAAAAAGTCTGGGAGACTGACTATGTAAGCGAAGTCACTCTGAATGTCCATATACGTCATCTCCGTGAAAAGATAGAAGACGATCCGAGCCGGCCGTGTTTCATAAAGACTGTCTGGGGAGTGGGATTCATGCTGGAGGACGAGGCGTGAAGACGAGGTACATAATATTGTATACGCTCATTTTCATGCTGATGAGCATATCGATATGCGGCATGATATACTGCGGCGGTCATTATGAAGGGCTTCCGCAGTATACGACTGAGATAAACCGCCTGCTGATAAGCATTTCGGACGGCTGGGAGGATATTTCTTCCGGAGAAAAAACTGCTGACGGATACGGCGTTGGATTTGACTATGCTGTGACAGACAGGAGCGGTGGACTTATCTTCGCTTCAAAAGAAGGTATCTCAACAACTGTCTCAGCCGCAACGAGCCATTACGATATAATAAGAGATATAGAAAAAGACGGTGAAGTCGTCGGCAGGCTGATAGTGTTCAACATCTATGAAGAAATACAAAAGTCAGGCAGAAAAAAAGCAGCGGCAATGGTCGGAGGTATGTCTCTGCTGATGCTCTCTGTTTCACTGGGATATTTTATCCTGATGAAAAAACGAGTCGTTGAGCCGTTCGGAAAGCTCAAAGGCTTTGCTGAAAAGATCGCATCGGGTGATCTTGACACTCCTCTCGAAATGGACAGAGGGAATATATTCGGTGCGTTTACCGAGAGCTTCGACATAATGCGTGAAGAACTGAAAAATTCCCGTCAGCGTGAGGAAGCCGCTGTCAGGAGCAGAAAAGAAATGATAGCTGAACTTTCACATGATATAAAAACGCCCGTTGCATCGATAAAGGCTATGGTCGAATTTCTGGAACTTACTACGGAAGATGCCGCACAGAAGGAGACTATCTCAGCAATAGGCAGCAAAGCCGACCGGATAGACAAACTCGTTTCCGACCTGTTCCATGCGACGCTTGAAGAACTCGAACAGCTTCAGGTCAGCACAGACGAGTTCTCAACGGCTGAATTCGCAAGAATAATAACAGAGAGCGATCATCTTAAAAAGATCGTAAGGAACGATATCAGGGAATGTGTCATCTATGCAGACAAGCTCCGCCTTGAACAGATAGTCGGGAATATCATATCAAATTCCTATAAATATGCCGATACGGAGATAACTGTAACGAGCCGTTTCGAGGACAGATATTTTATAGCGGAATTTTCTGATAAGGGCGGCGGTGTCCCGGAGACTGAGATTGAACTCGTCACGGAGAAATTCCGCAGGGGTTCAAATGCAGAGGGTATGGACGGTTCGGGATTAGGCCTTTATATATCCAAATATCTTATGAATAAAATGGGCGGAGAACTCATCTGCCGGAACAACGGAGCGGGCTTCACAGTTGAACTCTGGTTCGTTCTTGCATAAAGATATTGCCTCACAGATAAAAAACAGTTAAAGAACAGGCAAAGACTTTAAAAATAATATATGTTATAATATGGTCATACAGGAAAAACTGTATGACCTTTTTTGTAAGGAGGATAATCATGACTGAAAAAGAGATCATCATAAAAACAGAAAAGCTATCAAAGAGTTTTTCTACAGGAGGAAAACAGCAGCATATAATCAAGAATCTTGATATGGAGATATACAAGGGTGATTTTACTGTTATCATGGGTTCATCGGGTGCAGGAAAATCAACGCTTCTTTATACGCTCTCCGGAATGGACAAGCCTTCTCTCGGAAAGATAACCTACTGCGGAACGGATATAACCGGCATGAGCGATGATAAACTTGCCGTATTCCGGAGAAAACACTGTGGTTTCGTTTTCCAGCAGATACATCTCGTTGACAGCATGAGCATCATGGACAATGTCATAAGCACCGGTATGCTCACAGGTCAGAAACAGAAAGCTCTCAGCGAAAAGGCGATGAAGCTGTTTGACCGTATCGGCATAAGTGAGGAGCTTACTAAAAAGTTCCCGGCACAGCTCTCAGGAGGAGAAGCACAGCGATGTGCCGTTGTCAGAGCCTTGATAAACGATCCTGATATAGTATTCGCTGACGAGCCGACAGGAGCTCTGAACAGTGCCGGAGTGCGTGCAGTTCTTGATGTGCTTACTGATATAAATAATTCCGGTCAGTCTGTCGTCATGGTCACTCATGACATAAAATCCGCCCGGAGAGCGAACAGGATAATCTATTTGCAGGACGGCGGCATAATCGGAGAATGCAATATAGGAAAATACGTCAGCGGCGATAAGGAACGCCATGAAAAGATAAGAAGATTTCTGGAGGATATGGGATGGTAAAGCTTATAAAAGCTGATCTGCGTAAGGACAGATCGGTACTGCTCATTTTTCTGCTGATAATAATACTCTCAACGCTTCTCATGCACACCGGGCTTATGGCTTCCGGATACAAGGAGCTTTACGAGTCGAAGCGGAAAGACAACGGCGTGTGTGATTATCTCGTTTTCACGACAGAGCAGGGTAATTCAGCAGATGAGTGGTTTGCAAATACGAGCCATGCGAAAAGCTGGCAGAGATCAGATGTGGTCCTGCTTAATTCACTGGAGATCACATCTGAAAAATTCTCCGGCTCAAAAAGCTGCTCCGACTGGATATTTGAGCGGTACGGCGACGAAAACGGATATTCCCAGCTCCGCTTCATCGAAAGAGATGACAGCGTGAGCGGCAATAAGATCTATCTCGATATTTATTCTGCTTACAGCAATGGACTCAGTCCCGGAGACAGATTTTGTGCAGACACGAAATTCGGAAAATATGAATTCACCGTAGCAGGAATATATGAGCATCTGTTCATGGGTTCTTCATATACATATCAGTCCGTAATGGTGTATCCTGATATATTCGATGAACTGAAAAGACTCCGTGACGAGGCTGATTCTTCCGGAACTGACATTACATGGCATAATATGTATACCGTCCGAATAAAGGACGGATACGAAGCGAAAAGCTC
>CADBQF010000279.1 GCA_902796705.1 Ruminococcus flavefaciens | reverse complement strand
CATCTCTGAAACAGGAGCTTTCAAAGTGGCTCCCCGATTACATGATACCCGACGATATCATCGAGATAGACGAGATACCGCTCACCGTCAACGGCAAGACGGATTTCGCAAAGCTCCGTGATGTCCTCATCGGAAGTATAAACACAGCCGTCAGCACCGAAGGTCTGAGCGATAATGAGAAAAAACTCCGTGATATCTGGAGAAGCATCGTCGGCAGGAGCGATTTCAGACGCAGCGACCGGTTCTTCGATGTCGGAGGCAATTCGATAAAGCTCTTTGAGATGAAGATGAAGATATCCGAAGGCTTCGGAAAAGATATCGATATAGCACAACTTCTCGAAGCGGCTTCTCTTGAAAATATCCTCGCTCTCATAGAAAAAAATGACACCGCAGAGAAAAAGGACGAGCAGAAAGAGCAGAGAATGAACGTCAACGCAAGACTCAATGAACGCCTTGCACGAATGAAAAAGAGAAGAAAATAATATTCAGGAGCAGTATATGGAAAGCAATAAAAAAGACATGGGATATATCTCGCTGATAGAAAGGCTCAACGACACAGACCACGAACTCAGCGGAAGATACTTCACGGATATGCTCGAAGAACAGTTCAGGAAATATCCGGACAGAACAGCAGTCCTGACAAGCGAAAGGGAATATACCTACGGAGAATTTGAAAAGACAGTAAAGTCGGCGGCTTCCTTCCTCAGAAAAAACGGCATGGGAAGAAATTCCGCAGTTGCCGTCATGCTCAGGAAAGGCTATGAGCAGATAGCCGCCGTAATGGGCATCGTTTTCAGCGGAGCGGCTTACGTCCCCGTAGAATACGATATCCCCGCCGAAAGAGCTGCCGGCTGTATCGCTCAGGCAGATGCAAAGATCCTTATTACCGACAGAGAGACAAGGGAGAGGCTCGCAGGCTTCACAGGAAGTGACGTTCAGACAGTCCTCTTTGAAGATATCCCGGCTGATGATGACTATATGAAGACAGAGCCGCCCGTCCATGAGGCAGACGACCTCTTCTATGTGATATTCACTTCCGGCTCTACGGGCAGACCTAAGGGCGTTATGGTGAGTCAGCTCAATATAGCTAATTTTCTGGAATTCTCGATATCAGAATTCGGCACGAACGAGAACAGCCGCAGCATCTCGGTGACTAATTTCTGCCACGACATGAGCATCTATGAGCTTTTCGGCCCTCTTGCCGTGGGCGGTTCGGTAGTCATGCCCGATGCAGACAAGGAAAAAGAACCGGCTCACTGGGCAGAACTCATCGTCCGCTTCAATGCCGATATGTGGGATTCAGTACCGACTATAATGAACATGATGCTCCTTGCGGCAGAGAATGAGGATATCATGATGCCGTCAATGAAGAGCGTCATCCTCGGCGGAGAATTCGTTCCCCCGGCAGTTGTCAGAAAAGTAAAGCAGTTTATGCCCCATGCAGAGGTATATTCTATCGGCGGCCCGACCGAAACGACCGTATGGAACGTATTCCATAAGATCACTGACAGCGACCTTGATATGGCAGTTATCCCCTACGGCACACCGGCATGGAACACGAAGTTCCATATCCTCGGTGAAGACCTCGAAGAAGTCGCTCCCGGCGAGATAGGCACTATCTACAACAGCGGACTGTGCGTATCAAAAGGCTACACCGATCCGGAGCTTACAAAGGAAAAATACATCATTCACCCCGTCCTCGGAGTCCGTATGTACAATACAGGCGACCTCGGCAGGTGGAACAGTGACGGCTACATCGAGATACACGGCAGAGCCGATCTTCAGGTGAAGATACAGGGCAAGAGGATAGAGCTTGGCGAGATAGAGAGCTGCATCAACGGCATGGATATCGTCAGCTCCTCGGCTGTCGTGGCTAAGGATAATATCATCTCCGCATTCTGCACACTCAGAAAAGAGGGCATGACAGAACACGCCGAAAATACATGGAGCGATATCTTCGATGAAGCCTATTCCGATGCAGAGGAAAACCCCACCGACGAGGAGAACTTCGGCGGCTGGATAAACAGCTACACCCACGAGGAGATACCCGTCGAGCAGATGCGTGACTGGAGAGACAACACCGTCCGCAGGATACAGAAGCTCCCGTGCAGGAAGATATTTGAAGTCGGCTGCGGAACAGGTCTTCTTCTCCACAAGCTCGCTCCCGGTGCGGAAAAATATGTCGGCATCGATCTCTCGAACGTAGCCGTGAACAAGCTCAGGCACGAGATAAAGGAGATGAAGCTCGATAATACTTTCGTATACTGCGATTCGGCAGACAAGCTTTCAGCCTATTCGGGCGAGAAGTACGATACTATCATCATCAACTCGGTAATTTTCTTCTTCTACGACCTCAGCTATCTGCTCGATGTAGTGAAACAGTGCTGTGATATGCTCGAAGACGGCGGAGCTTTGTTCATAGGCGATGTCATCAACAAGGACATGGCAGAGATGTTCCACACATCGATAGAGCTTTACGGCAGGGAGAGCTATGATCCCGCATCAGTGAGGGAGATCGTCACCGAAAGATGCAGGAAGATAAAAGACCTCCTCGTGACTCCCTCTTTCTTCACCGATGCCGTTAAAACAGTAGAAGGCTTCACGAGCGTGAGGATAGACGACAAGGACAGCGAATACGACAACGAGCTAACAAGATTCAGATTCGATGCCGTACTTTATAAAGGCACACAGCAGAAGCCTCACAGCGTAAGGACATTCGACGTTTCACAGAAGGATATCTCCGATGAAGCAGTCCTTGAGATGATCTCCGCCGGAGAGGAAGTCTGCCTCACCGGAATGCGTAACGGCTTCATCAGCAGACAGTACGAAGAATACTGCAATGTTTTCGGAAAGAGCATCACAGGTCTTTCGTCGCTCAGGGTGAGCTATCCTTACAGGTGGTATAAGTTAGCTTCTGATAACGGTATAGACTGCCTATGCTTCACGGACAGGGACAGCCGCATGACTGTAAGGCTCGGCAAAGACCTCCGCACTGATATCACAGGTGCAAAGGTCATCGATGTCCGCTCCGGAGAGTACACGAACACTCCGTACAAGGAGAACGTCTACGAGGGCGTTTCGGAGGAGATAAGAAAGTATATCTCACGCTTCCTGCCGGATTATATGATACCTTCAACGATAACAGTCCTTGAAGATCTTCCCAGACTCGACAACGGCAAGACCGACCGCAGGGCTTTGACTGCAATGGTGCAGACTTCCGCCGGCGATGACGAAAAAGTCTCCACCGACGATGTTGTGAAGTACACCGAACACCTCTGGAAGAAGATGCTCCGCACCGACAGGACGGAATATGACACATCGTTCTTCATGCTCGGCGGCCATTCGCTCATAGCCATGCAGCTCCTCAACAATATCAAGACCGATCTGCGTATAAACGTCCGCCTTT
>CADBQF010000278.1 GCA_902796705.1 Ruminococcus flavefaciens | reverse complement strand
TGTCATTTCCGCCGTCGAATGAAGCTGTCATGGTCTGTCCGGCGGTGAAAAGGTCGGTATATCTCGTCTGTCCTGCTCTGCTCTCAATGGCGATGCAGGCTCTCCAGTCAGCCCCCTTTACATCTGTAAGCCCTTCGAGAGTTACGGATATCTCTCCTCCTTCGGGAGCAAGGGGGATAATATTGACTCCGAACTGCTGGGGAGCTCTCTCTGTGGGAACGGTATAATAGTTCTCCTCCTTGCTGCTCCTGTCGAGGACTGTGAATATCTCGCCCCAGTTCCATTCTCCACGGGCAAGAAGTTCATTCTGGCGTGCAAGATAGTTCGTCTTTCTGGCAAGGTCGAGCGTTGCAAGCCTCTTTGCATAGTGACCGAGGGTATCTTTAAGGTCTGCACCTGATACACGCTCTATCTCAAGATAGGGATATTCATCACGCTTTCCCTGCTGCATGAGGTTCTTCATGAAGTCCTTTCCGTAGCCGGGAAGTCCGTCCGGATTCTCTGTGAGATACTGCATGAATGCCCATGATGCGTAATTATCACGTCCGAGGATAGGCGTGAAGCAGAGATTTTTCATATATGTCTCGAAATAATCCGTACCGCTCGCAGGATCAGTCACCCACTGCTTATAATAATCCGAGTAGAGGAATTGCTCTCTGTACCAGTTGGCGATAGCTTCCCACCACGCCTGAACGTATTTGTTCTCGTTCCAGCCGAGCTGATGAGCCGTAACTACATGACCGAATTCATGCGGAAGCACCCATGAGGGATTGGGCGAATTGTTCATAGCTCCTATACAGCAGAACATGAAGGCATATCCCTGATTGTCGTATCCCATATACGCCCAGTCATCAGCAAAAGGCTTCAGTCCTGTGCCTGAGATATAGAAATTCACCTTGTACTTCTTGCCGTCACGAAGGCTCATATTTACCGACTGTGTAGGCGGCTCCATTGAGAGATCGTTCATGTAAACGTCCCAGCAGGCTTCGAGGTTCTTTGCATTTTCCTCCAGAAAAGCCTGTGTGACCTTTGAGGAATCAGCACCGGTCTTTCCCCAGATGAACTGGAAATGTTCCGACTCCCAGCGGTTCACGTCCTCGCCGGCACACCATACGTCACGGGTAAGGAGTGCCTCTTCTGCGTGGGCTTCGAGACTTGTCTCCGGCAACAGGAACGAAGTCAGCGGAAGTCCGCATAACGACAGAGCTGCTGCCGAGACAGCCGCTGCCGTTCTTCTGAATAAGTGTTTCATAAGTGTATCCTCCATAAAAAAATATATCTTCCACAGCTTGCCTAAAGCTGTTGAGATCTTTATCTGTATATTGATATTGTATCATTATATCTATTGAAAGTCAATAGAATCTGTATAATATTATCTGTTATTTACAGCGTATACATAAAAAAGGGAGACCTTCTGAAAGATCTCCCTCTGATAGATGTTATTCTGTTTCAGATATTACTTCAGATAGCCTGAAAGACCTGCTATTGACTGATCCTTTACAGCCTTTGCAACGAGACCTGCTATGATATTAGCACCTGTATCGTTGAAGTGAGTCATATCTGTGCTTCCTGAAACAACTCCTGCCATGTGATACGATAACGCTGTATTGTATCCGACTGAATTATAATGATTTACCATTATAGTATTGAGGTCGATGCAGGGGATATTGTACTTCTTTGCAAGATTCTTGCAGGCATCGCAGTAGTTGCCGTAGCTGCCTGTGAATTTGCCGTTGGAATATGATTTTGCACTGAGAGTAGTTGTTACGAGTATAGGTGTTGCACCCTTTGACTTTGCTCCGTTGATGAACTGCGTCATATACCACTCATATGAACCTGATGTGGGATTGTTTACATTTCCGCAGGTAGGAGCGTATCTGTCTGCATTTGAAGCACCGGAATCGTTGATAGCGAACTGTATCATTACGAAGTCGCCCGGCTTGAGGCTGTCCTCGATAGTCTGCCATCTTCCCTCGTCGTAGAACTTCTTTGAGCTTCTTCCGGCGATAGAGTGATTGTAAACTGTGAGGTCATCGTTGAAGTAGCTGCCGAGGAAGTATCCCCAGCCCTGTATCGGGCCGCCGTTCTGAGTTCTTGCACGCTCGTTGTATGACTGAACTGTTGAATCTCCTGCGAGGTAGAGAGTTACATTGTTATTCGTAACAGGTGTCTGCTCTGATGACGGATCATAAGGCTCTGCGATCGGCTCGTCTGTGAGAGTGAGGTCGATGTAGTCGAGGTTCGGGCCGCCCTGATCTACGTATGATTCAAATTTGATCGTATTCTGTCCTTCATTGAGCGGAAGAACTATACCGACTTCGTTCCATGTAGTCCATGCTGATGTTGAAGCGAATGACTGGAGCCATGTCATATTTGTATTGCCGTTTACTGAGAGCATCATCTTGCGGTCAGCGTCAGAACCGTTTGCAAAGCGGATATGAGTCATATAATTTCCGCTCTGTGCGACGTTTACTGTGAATGTGATATTGCTTCCCTTTACGTTGTCAAGGTTGACATAACCCTGCTCGATAGTGAATCCGGCATTTACTGTCTCTGTAACGCCCTTATCCCATGTTTGCTCTACAGCGTAATAAGTTGCGGGAAGAGTCGTTGCCGGTACTGTAGTAGTTGTTGTAGTCGTTGTCGTCGTTTCAGGCTCTTCGTAGTAGTATACAGGAGCAGGTCTTGCTTCTGATCCAGCTTCTACCTGCTGTACAAAGAGAGCATCAAGGCCTGTAACGCCGTCGCTGTTTCCGTAAACATCGGCATTGATCATTCCGAGTTTGCTGATAGGGTACTTTTCAGGATTTGCGAGCCACTGCATGATGAGGACTGCATCGGAGATATCGACATTATTATCGCAGTTTGCATCTCCGGGATATCTAACCTTCTGCTGAGGCTGAGTCGTTGTTGTGGTGGTAGTCGTGGTCGTTGTAGTGGAAGTTGTAGTAGTTGTCTTGGGATATTCAACTTCTTCCATTATCCACTTCTGGCAGTTGTGGTTATTTACTTCCCACTGCTGAACGTTTGCACCGCTTGAAGTTGAAGCACTTCCGACTTCTACGGCACAGGCTTCACGGGAAGCTCTTGTGAGGAGAGTAACTGTTCCGTCGCCGTTATCGACTACTTTGAAATACTGATCGCTGTAGCCATTATTCTTAGCGATATTTACATTTCCGCCGTTCGTTCTGCTGCCGTCAGCGATATTGAGCAGGTATGTATCTCCGCCTGCTAAGTTTGAATAAATATAGTAGTATTCATTCAGAGCCTGCTTGAAGTGCCATGTATTGTGGTCAGCCGGGCCTGATGCTCCCCACTGCTGGACATTAGCACCTTCTTCAGCCTTTGCACTTCCTACTTCAAGGTAAAGGCCGCTGTTCACGTTCTTGAACATATAGCTTACGTTCTGGTCGGGAGCGATAGCCTCCTTTGCACCTATCTTTGTAAGGTTGAACATAAGCTCTGCAAGTTTCTGCGAGCCTTTCTTGCTCTGGTGGAGATCATCGGCTGAACCGTTTGCCTGTATAGCATAGTAATCTGCCATACCGTCGTAGCCTACTGAAAGGCCGAAATCCTGCCACGGAGTAAAGAGGTCAACGACCTTTACGCTCTGCTCTGAACCGATCTTGTCGAGTTCTCCGCCGAACCAGCGGCCGCCGAGAAGCGGATTTCTTGTGAGGTCGCCTCTTCTTCCCTGCTGCTTGACAAGAATTACCTCAATGCCCTTTGCCTTTGCCTTCTTTACCATAGTCGTAACGACATCGTGGTATTCAGAAGCATTTGAGTAGTTCGTGTCATTGATACCGATAGAAACTATGAAATAATCTCCGCTCTTGCCGTAGGCTTCGATAGGAGCGAACTGTCCGCCGTCGTAGAATCCCTTGGCGTACTGACCGCTCGTTGCCATATTCCTTACCTTATAGCCTGAACCCGAAACATATCCGCCGAAGAACTGTCCCCAACCGTGCTGTGCGGTATCTGCTGTATTATAGTAATTTGCAACGGTGGAGTCGCCGCATATCCATACAGTAGGCGGCATAACGCCTGTTGTGTTGAGCTGTGTTATCTCGTCAGCGGATATCGACTGTTCCCTGCCTGTCATACCCTCTACAGCCTGTAAATTGAGCTGGCCGTCAGTTACCGGGAGCTGTACAGTTTCCTTGGCTCCACGTCCGGTGAGGTTCATCATCTGGAACATACCTTCCATTTTGATAGAAGTACGGGGGGCGTTGCCGATAGTTACGGTAACTTCGTAAAGTCCCTTCGGCAGGTCAACATTGAATGTATTTCCTGAACCGTAGTTGTTGAACTTTACGGCATCGGCGGTAACACCGGTGCCTCCTGCACTTACGTTCGTTACATTTCCGGTCTGAGCAAAACCGTATCCCCTGGAAGCATTATATCCGTCCGTGGCAGATACACCGGTATAACCGCTCGCTGCACCGCTTCCTCCGAAATCGAACTTCCAGTTTGTCGCTGCAGCACTGGCTTTGAGAGTATTTGCCGGAGCTGCGTGAGAGATACCTGCAAGTCCTGAGAGGGAGAGTGCGAGTGAAGCGGCACCGCTTACAAGCTTCTTAAATTTCATAAAATTCCTCCTTTATAAATTTTATGTCATTTTTATCTGTTTTAATTTTATCACAAAAAATTTTCAAAGTCAATATTCCTTTTATGCAGTTTTGACTCAAAAACATGACATATCATACCAAAACGCAGATTGATATATGAACTATCATTTTCGTTATTTCTTTATCAAACGATTATTATGCACACTCCGCCGTCAGATGTCCATATACTGCCAACTGCAAAAGAAAACCGCAGCATCTCCGGAAATAGTCCGTTGATGCTGCGGTTGATAGTTATTATATCAGTTCTTGGAATGTTTTATTTTTGTGACCGTATGCTTTGTTACCTCTGTGCCGTTTTCGTCCGTGACCTTGGTATCCATCAGCAGTTCAACTTCGGTGAAGCCGTCAAGTACCTGTGTAAGGCGGTAGACCGTCTCACGGAGTATCTCCTTCTGATACTTCATGTAGATCTCTCCTATCTTCGTGCCGGGATTGCTCTCAAACAACGCAAAAAGGAGACTAAGCACCTGTTCACAGCTCGTCGGCGGTACTGTTTCGGGAGATACCCTG
>CADBQF010000277.1 GCA_902796705.1 Ruminococcus flavefaciens | reverse complement strand
TTTATGTCGTATTCCTCGAATATCTCCTCCCACGACCTGTCTTCGCCATTGGCTGAGTATGTATAATGAACAAGCACAAGGCTCGCATCGGAGGAATCGACTACTTCGTCACGGTTAACGTCGCAAAGCTTTTTCCTCTCGTCGGAGATAGTATAACTGCTGTTGTTGACAAGTTCTGCAAATTCCACGAGTATATTTGAAGCGTCTGACGAATCGACTGACTTATCTGAATTGAGATCGCCAAGTCCCCTGAAAAGTGTAACGTCATATTCAGCGATAGGCTTGTCATCTCCGGGCGGATAGATCGAGATCTTTGAAGCATCTCCGCCGGCAAATATCTCCTCCAGCTTTGAAGGCTTTGCAGAACAGCTTCCGGTTATATCTTCGACCTGTTCGGTGACATGGAATTTGCCGTCGCTGTCCTTTATCGGAACTTGTGTGTACAGCGTAATGGAAGCTTTCAGTCCGTCGAGCGTGGCATTTCCCTTATCGCCATAGTATTCAGTCCTTGACGGCAGAGAATCCACAGAGAGAACGGCTCTCCTGTAAAGTGCATATATAGTGATGTCCTCGGTGATATTCACCGGATTCGATGACCAGCTATAGAAAGTCTGTTCGGTGTATACATCGATATGCGAGTGCAGAGAATCGGTATCGATCTTCTTGTAGTCCAGCTCGGAAGCATTATGGACTTTCTGAGTATCCATGACATTTCCGTCAAAATCAACGAATGTGACTGTATATATCTTTTCCTCTTCTTCGCTTTCCTCAGAAGAAGCTGCGAGCGGCACTGATGCGAAAGCTGTCATCATGGCTGCTGCAAATGCTGCAAAACGTCGTATTATCATATATCCTCCTTATCAAGAGCGGAACGGCGTGATGTCATTCCTTGTTATCCTTATCTGATATTTTCTGCTGACGCTCACGGGCGTATTTTTTTCGCTTCATGCGGAATGTGATGATGCCCGAAGAAATGCTCACGGCGACAAATATCAGTACGATCACTATGATCGCCGGAACAGAAAGTTTATTTTTGCTGACCTCTGCCAGAACACACGAAACATCTGCCTGTGACAAATATCCGTATAATATATCCAAAATTATCACCCTCTCAAAATGACCGGATATACGTGATTATAACACATAATAAAGAAAAAGTCCATAGAAATCAGATAAAGTAATCTCATATAACTTGAAAAGAAAAATAATTTTATCGAAAAACACAGCTTTTTCACCGCTGCTCTCTCCTGTTTTATCCGGAAATCAAATATGTATGTTTTTTTGTAATTTTCTATTGAAATTTTTCATGGATTGTTGTATAATGAAATAGTAATTATTTTACGTTCAATAAATTCCAAGGAGTGTTTAAAAATGTATAATGATCTTATGGATTCAATAGGTTTCGTTACCGGCTATGACAAGGAAGTCGGAGAAGCTATGGCTCTAGAACTTGCTCGTCAGCAGAGAAACCTCGAACTCATCGCAAGCGAGAACATCGTTTCCCCTGCTGTAATGGCTGCTATGGGTTCTGTACTCACAAACAAGTACGCTGAGGGCTATCCGTCAAAGCGTTACTACGGCGGATGTCAGTGTGTTGATATCGTTGAGCAGATCGCTATCGACAGAGCTAAGGAGCTTTTCGGTGCTAAGTTCGCAAACGTTCAGCCTCATTCAGGAGCTCAGGCAAATACAGCAGCTTACTTTGCTGTACTCCAGCCGGGCGATACTGTACTCGGCATGAGCCTTGCAGACGGCGGACACCTCACACACGGTTCACCGGTAAACCTTTCGGGTAAATATTTTAACTTTGTTTCCTACGGTCTCGACGATGAGACAGAGACTATCAATTACGATACTGTCCAGAAGCTCGCTGAGGAACACAGACCGAAGCTCATCGTTGCCGGTGCAAGTGCTTATCCGAGAGCTATCGATTTCAAGAGACTCTCTGAAATAGCCAAGTCTGTTGACGCTCTCCTCATGGTAGATATGGCTCACATTGCCGGACTTGTTGCAGCAGGCGTTCACGAGTCACCTGTTCCTTATGCTGATATCACTACAACAACAACTCACAAGACTCTCAGAGGACCGAGAGGCGGCCTTATCCTCACAAATGACGAGGCACTCGCAAAGAAGATAAATTCCGCTATATTCCCCGGAACTCAGGGCGGCCCGCTCATGCACACTATCGCTGCTAAGGCTGTATGCTTCGGTGAAGCTCTCAAGCCGGAGTTCAAGGACTACCAGAAGCGTATCGTTGCAAACGCAAAGGCACTCTCAGAAGGACTCCTCAAGAGAGGATTTGACCTCGTTTCAGGCGGAACAGACAATCACCTCATGCTCGTTGACCTGCGTCCGTTCCACATCACAGGCAAGGAACTTGAACACAGACTCGATGAAGTTTATATCACAGTAAACAAGAACGCTATCCACAACGATCCCGAAAAGCCGTTCGTTACAAGCGGTATCCGTATCGGTACTCCCGCTGTTACTACAAGAGGCCTCGGAATCGAAGAAATGGAAAAGATCGCTGAGTACATCTACCTCTGTGCTACAGATTTCGAGAACAAGGCTGACGAGATCCGTGCAGGCGTTAATGCTATCTGCGAAAAGTTCCCGCTTTACAAATAATTAAAATGAAGGGCATAGTCCAATACCGCATCAGTATTAGACTATGCCCGTTTTTATGAATATATCGGCAAAAAATGTTTCACATGAAACATTTATGAAAGGAAAAAATATGCTGTTTATCTGCTATGCAAAATGCTCTACCTGCAAAAAAGCTCAGAGTTTTCTCGACGGAAAAGGCTGTTCATACGAGCTTCGTGATATCAAGGAGAATAATCCGACTTACGACGAGCTCAAGGAATGGCATAAAAAAAGCGGACTGCCGTTGAAGCGGTTCTTCAACACAAGCGGTCTGCTCTACAGATCTATGGGATTGAAAGATAAACTTGACGAAATGACGGACGAGGAAAAACTCAGGCTGCTCGCAACAGACGGTATGCTCGTGAAGCGTCCGATACTTGTCACAAAAGAACGTGTTCTCGTCGGATTCAAGGAGTCTGAATGGGAGAATATATGAAAAAAGCCCGGATCAATCCGGGTTATTTTTTTTGTTTTCGAGCAGTTTTTTCCTGTACGCAAGGGCAGACTGCTCCTGTTTGTTGTCACCGAACTCATAATAAACGTGTCCGGCAAGAGCGTCAGGGAGATACTGCTGAACGACATAATGATCCGGATAATTGTGGGGATATTTGTAATTCTGACCGACGACTGCTGCACCTTTTCCGTCAAAATGCTTATTCTGCAAATGGCGTGGAAAATCAAGTGCATCGCAGTTGCGTAGATCTTCAAGAGCTGCATCTATAGCCATGCACGCACTGTTGGATTTAGGAGCTGTTGCAAGCAGGATCGTTGCCTGTGCGATAGGGAGTTTAGCTTCCGGAAGTCCGAGCTGGAGTGCAGAATCCACGCAGGCTTTCGTTATGGAGACAGCCTGTGGGTACGCAAGGCCGACATCTTCGCTGGCTATGCACAATAATCTTCTGCAAAGGGAGATTATATCCCCTGCTGCTATCAGTCTGGCGGCATAATGAAGTGCTGCATTCTCGTCCGAACCTCTGACGGATTTGTGGAATGCAGAAAGTATGTCATAGTGCTGATCGCCGTCACGGTCGTACCGCATATTGCTCCTCTGGGCGAGGATATCGAGCGATTCTTTGGTGACGGTTATTTTTCCGGAACTGATATCGCCGCATACGGCAGCAAGTTCTACTGTATTGATCGCTTTGCGGACATCGCCGCCGCAGTTATAGACGATCTGACGGAGAACATCATCGCCGGCCTCTATGACACAGTTATTCTCTTGTGATAAAATAGAAAATGCACGCTGCACAGCCGGTATGAGTTCATCAGCGGGTACAGGCTTGAACTCGAATACCGTGCTGCGGCTTATGACGGCATTATAGACGGCGAAATACGGGTTCTCCGTCGTAGATGCGATAAGTGTGATATCACCGTTTTCGATATATTCAAGGAGGCTCTGCTGCTGCTTTTTATTGAGATACTGGATCTCGTCGAGATACAGGAGAATACCGTTTTCCGAACCAAAAGTCCCGATATCCGCAACGACATCTTTAATATCAGAAAGCGAAGAATTCGTTCCGTTGAGCTTATACAGTGACATATTGCAGTTGTCTGCAATTATGCGTGCAACTGTGGTCTTTCCGACACCGGAAGGGCCGTAGAAGATCATATTTGAAATTTTTCCGCTCTCAATGATCCTGCGGAGGGGTTTACCTTCTCCGAGGATATGTTTCTGTCCGACAACATCGTCGAGAGTCTTCGGACGTATCTTATCTGCTAAAGGTGCAGCCATAAAAGCTCTCCTGTTTGGTCAAATTGTATATAATAAACAAATATTTACCCATAGCTTCGCCGACCGTCTTTAAAGCGGCCTTCTAATGGATAATTGATCTGACTATATCTTCTTACGGTGAAATGATCCTCGTGCCGTCAGCACTCCCCTGCCCTGCTATATAATAGTATAGATACAGCAGAACTTCAAGTGCTTCCCGCACTCCCGGTGGAACTGTCCGTCCAGCCGGGAGATGAGGATAAACGTCCGTACATTTCCGGCATACTATTAATATCCGATACTGCTTGTCCGCAGTCCTTGACAAAATATGTCCGGTGATGTACACTATCAATGCGGTATGTTCCGGCTGCGGGAGCTTTTTGTTTTCGGCTTCCCGTGCCTTCCGATACCTTTACATACTCTATTATAACATATCCTGACGAAAAAATCTATAGTTTTTGAAAATTTCTCCAAAAAAATTTTTCAGGCGGTATGAGTTACCAATGTGTAACTTTTTATCGTGCAATTTATATACGGAATGTTAACAAATCCCGGTAATAAAAGCTGATTTTAAAAACTTCCGGAAATAGGAATTGATCATTATACTGTTTGTAATGCAATCATTCTGTATTCGTTGTAACGTTTCTGTAACGAATTCCTGTTTTAAATATTTATCAGGATATTATTCGGTAATCTTGCGTTCATATTTAGTTCACATAATTTGTGCTGATTTGCTTGAAAGTCACTAAATATTGCGTTAAAAATTATGCGTAAAATGGAAAATGCACAAAAAGCATTGCCATTTAGCTCCAAATATGATATGATAGACACAGTCCTAAAAGGACATCAGAAGTCATTTCTGAAGAAAGGATTGAGTTAATGAGTAAAGCCAAAGCGGCAGCAATGGTCCTTGCAGTAATTATTTCTCTTCTCGCCGGTTGCCTTCTGATAGCCACATCGGCATCTGCCGGCAACAATATCAAGGACAACACTCTCGGACTCGCTAAGATCGAGAACCGACAGCTTTCTAACAATGCTGCTACAATTAACCCCACAGAATCAAAAAGCACAACTGCTACCAATACAACCGCTGCAGCAAGCAGCACAACAGTTCCCACAACAACAGCAGAACCTGTTGTTACAGTAAATGAAGGTCCTTCACTTCTCACACTTGTACTTTCGGACACAGCCGAGGTCATTGCTGAGAATAAGCTCCTTCTTAAAGAAACAGCAACAGAGGCTGCTACAGAAGTTTCTACAGAGGCTGCTACATCAGTCCAGACAGAAACAACAACTCAGGCTCAGGAGGCTGCTACAACAGCTTCGAGCGTAAGTTCACAGCCCGTTACAGAAGTAAAAACACAGCCTGTGACCGTTTCACAGGAACCCACTACAGTTCAGTCAGAAACTCAGTACATTGAGCCTTCAACTGCATCAGAGAATAACGATGACACTTCCGTACAGGAAAACGGTCTCCCGATCTCAGAAAGAGATTATATCCTCTTATGCAACGCAGTCGCACATGAAGCAGGCTCAAATTGGATAGACGTTTACGAAAAAGGCAAGGTCGTTGAGGTTATAATGAACAGAGTGGCAAGCCCCTCTTTCCCGAACACGATCTACGGCGTTCTCACAGCACCCTGGCAGTTCACAGGTGCATCAGGATACGCTGATCTTGATACATATTCATATGAAGTAACAGATATGGTAAAGGAAGCTGTTACACTTTATTTCAATGAACCGGAATCATTCCAGCACGGATATTTATTCTTTACAGGTGACGGATACATGAATCACTTCCGTGTGTCATAAATACAACAACTTATCGATCGGTATTAAAACAGTTGAAAAAGGAGCTTTAAGCTCCTTTTTTGTTTACGATACGGTCACACACCTGCTACACTTCGGTAAAAATCATTGCAATAGCTTTTTGTTTGTGTTATAATGTCTTTTGTAAAAATTTATGCAAGGAGGTAAATTATGGACGCAATGAAACTCGTCATGTGTGCTGTCTCGGCTGTCGCACTTGACCTTTGCATACTCGTTATGATAATCTCCGCTTACCGTGAGAAGAAAGCCGGTACTAAAAGCTGGCAGCACACCACCGGAAATATGGAACTCGCCTCGCAGGATATGATATTTCCGCTTGGATGTGATGAAGTTCTCATAGGCAGGCACGCTTCGGCTGATATCAGGCTGCCTGATCTGTCTGTCTCACGATATCATGCGATGCTGACTGTTTCGGAGGGCGTTTGGACTATCACCGATATCGGCTCGAAGTCAGGCGTTTACGTCAACGGCTGCCTTGTGATGCAGAGTATCCTGCGTGAAAACGATGTTATCTCTCTCGGTAACAAAAAACTTATTTTCAGAAGAAGGAGGGATCAGGTTGTTCGTTAGTGCATTTTC
>CADBQF010000276.1 GCA_902796705.1 Ruminococcus flavefaciens | reverse complement strand
GGTCGAGGATCTTAGCAGCCTCAGTAACCTTTCTCTCGATCTCGTCCTTAGGAACTTTACGGAGCTTGAGTCCGAAAGCCATGTTATCGAAAACTGTCATATGCGGATAAAGAGCATAGTTCTGGAAAACCATTGCGATGTCTCTGTCCTTGGGAGCGATATCATTAACAAGACGGTCACCGATGTAGAGTTCTCCCTCAGAGATCTCCTCAAGTCCGGCGATCATACGGAGAGTTGTTGACTTTCCGCAGCCAGACGGTCCAACCAGTACGATAAACTCCTTGTCTCTTATCTCAATATTAACATCTGAAACAGCTACAACGCCGCCCGGATATTTTTTATAAATGCCTTTAAGTGTTAAGCCTGCCATTTAATCCAGTCCTCCAGTTCAAATTTTTCTGCCGATATCTATTCTGATACAGTATCAGCTACAATACTATTTTACCAGACTTTACGAAATATTTCAAGATGCTAAATACCCAAAGTTACAATTATTTGTTTATTAGAATTGCCGAAAAAATTGCGGAAAAACGGTCATAAAAAGCCTCGAAATCCATATCGGCAGTCAAGTTTTCAACATCTTTGTGCAATAATTCCATACACTGACCTTTTCCCAGTGTTTCGGGAAGAACGAGGCCTCCGAGCGAAACTCTCATTAAAATTTGTACATGATTTTCTGCGGCTTCAAACATACGCTTCACCTGATGGAATTTACCCTCGTGGATACGTATAAATGCCAGTGTGTCGCAGTTTTCCACAATTTTAACATCAGCGGGGAGGAACTGCACGTCATCTGATAATTTTAAACCTTTCTTAAATATGTCAATATATTTAATGTCCAGTGGTCTGTCAAGTTTCACAATATATATTTTGGGTATGTGAGATGCCGGAGACAGCAATCTGTGGGCAAGTTCTCCGTCATTTGTTATAAGCAGTGCACCGAGCGAATCCTTGTCGAGCCTGCCTGCCGGAAACAGTCCTTTCGCCCTCATTTCAGGGGGGATAAGTTCCATGACAGTCCTGCCGTCGTGGTCATCGGTCGAGCAGATATACCCTTCCGGTTTGTTCATGAGAATATATCTGAACTTCTGACCGGAAACGCTCTCGCCGCCGATCTTCACATCGGCTGATACATCGTCTATCTTATGATCTGATCTTTTAACAATAACGCCGTCCACTGTGACCTTGCCTTTCTGGACAAGAGTTTTTATCTGACTGCGTGTATGTTCAGTCCTCTCGGAAATATATTTGTCGAGCCTTACAAGCGGCATAATTTCTCCTTTCAGCTAATAGTATATATCATCTATCCAAAGAAGTTCAGGAGGTATATATGAAGCTGAGAAACATCATCTGTCTCATATCGGCTGCGGCACTCATCGCAGCCGTCTATCTCATTATCCCGGAAAAAGACGAACCACAGCCCGTCTATCCCGAAAGCCCCGCAGTTTCGACCGTCAGCGACCGCATAAGCTACTTCGCCTCCCACGGCTGGGAAGTCGAGGAACTCGCCGGCAGGAACATCGTTATCCCCTCCGACCTCTCCGGTGAATATGAAGAATACGTGCGTATGCAGGACAAACAAGGCCTTCCCCTCCGGAAATTCGCCGGACGTGACGCTGTACTCTACCTTTACGATGTAAAAAATTACAGCCCTGAAAGCAGAAAAATGCTTGCAGAGCTGATAGTCTGTGAAGATACAGCCGTTGCCTCAATGGTGTACAGTGAGGACGGCGGAAGTATCCGTCTTTCCGTTGATTAGAAAAGCTTTATGAGATCGCCTATGAACGGGAGCTTGAGAGCCTTGCCCTTAGCTGCACCGTACATCAGACCTGCTGTTATAGCCAGCCATGCAACTATGAGTATAAAATCCATGATGCCGCCGAGGATCGGAACTATGCCGAGTATCTTTCCGACAATAGACATAACTACAGTTGCAGCAAGCCATGTGAGCTGCTGATTTGCGTGGAATTTGTTGAAGTTTGACCTGTTGTCCATTACGAGCGGAAGGAAGAAGAGTATCGGGATAAGGTACGGTACTACAGCAGCAAGCTTATAGCCGCTCACCTCTGCCGGATTGAAGCTTCTTTCTGTGCTTTCGTCGTTAAAAGGGCTGATGATGTTGTCAATGTTCATGATCGTTACCTCCGTTTTGTTTTTTTTATTCTTTATCAGAAGGTCGCCCCTCTGTTTCCGACTCAAATTCGCTTATAGCAGCAACGAAGCTGTCTATATCGGTAAAATCCTTATATACCGACGCAAAGCGGATATATGCGATAGGATCTATCGTTCTGAGTTCATCAAGGACGATATCGCCTATCTCCTTTGAACGTGCTATCGTTTTGAGTGCATTGGCGTAATAATTCTCAACATGATCTGCTATCTCCGAGACCTGATCTATAGTGACAGGTCTTTTCTTTATAGCTGTGAAAATGCCTTTTATGAGCTTGTTCCTGTCGAAAGTCTCATATGTTCCGTCACGCTTTTCGACCATAAGGAGCGGCATCTCGACTGCCTCGTAAGTAGTGAACCTGCCGTGGCATTTTATGCACTCCCTGCGTCTTCTGATCTTATCGTCATTAGGACGGGAATCTATTACTTTTGAATCATCAAAACCGCAGAACGGACACTTCATACTCTATGCTCCTTACTGTATGGGGCTGTCATCTTTCCAAGTGCGTTGCAGCTCGATATGATATCGCTGATAGCCTTCCAGCCGCTCCTGTACAGTTCGAGGACGATGCTGCAATCGGGGTTATATCCGCTGAGCTTTGCGAAAAAATCCCTGAATCTGAATCTTCCTCTTCCGACGAGGAGGCAGTCTCCCATTTCACCGCAGTCGCTTATATGGACATGAGCGGTATGTTTTCCGGCAGCTTCGAGGAACCTGAAAGGATCTTCGCCTGCTCTTACAGCCTGTTTCGTATCGAGGACGAAGGCGAATTCATCTCCGAGCATATCTGCGGCATCTCTTATGAAAGCAGAAGAGCCGCTCTGACAGCGTGAAACGTTCTCCAGTGCGACTTTTATCCCGAATTCCTTTCCTGTATTTAAAAGGCGGCTGTAACGCTCGCAGAAGAACTCTTTGTTTCTTGCAGCCTTACCTCCGTGGAACACAAAAATATCAGCACCGAGTATATTCATCGCTTCAAAATACTTTTTGTAGTATTCTATTGAATCAGCGTATCTTCTTTCATAGTCCGAGAAGAACATGAGAGTTTCCAGCTCACTTGTAAAAGGGTGTACCGAAACGCACCTCATATCGAATCTTTTCAGCAGTTGTGCAAGACCTGAAACATAACCCTTTTCGATCTCTGACTGTGTATTGAAGAATATCTCCGTACACTGCACACCGTTTACAGCGAGATCATACAGACTCTCCTCCAGCGGTGCAGGATAAAAACAAGCTGTTGATACACCTGCTATCAAAGTCTGACCTCCTGCCAAAAAGTTTTCACAGCAGAGAAAGATATCTGCTGAGACAGATCGGTAATCAATGCCAGCAATAATCTGACATTGAATATATTATAACATATTTGCGGTGAAAGTCAAGAGATTTCGCCGCATTTTTTCCTTTTGATTTCATGACACAATAAGCTCCGGCTGCATAATATAGACCGGAGGTGATAACAATGTACGACGAGATCATACTTGCACTGATAGTCAGCATAGATACCTGCATCGCAGCGGCGGCATACTGCAACAGCGGCATAAAGATACCGCTCCCGTCAGCCGTCACCATAAGTGCTGTAAGTGCCGCTGTACTTGCACTGGCTCTGAGGTCATCGTATCTGATAGGACAGCATATTCCCGTATCAGTATGCAGTATATGTTCACAGGCATTACTTACGTTCATAGGACTTTTCATCATAGTGAGGAGCATGGTGAGGATATTCACGAAGCATCTGTCCGACAGCGGAGGTCTTTCACTGAAAAACAAAAAGACCGGCATCGTCATGAAGCTGTATCTCGATGATACGGCAGCCGATCTTGATGATTCAAAGGTGCTTTCAGTCCCGGAGGCATCGCTGCTCGCACTTGCCGGCTCGCTCGATTCTGCGGCAATGGGACTCGGAAGCGGATATTCCGGAGTAAAGCCGTTTCCGGCGTTCATATTCACATTTGCAGCCGGAACTCTCTCTCTTATCCTCGGAGCATCAGCCGGAAAGAAGATATCCTCCCTCCGAACAGACCTCTCATGGACGGGAGGTATCCTGATGATACTGTTCGCCCTGTTCTGCAAATGAATAACGTCATGTGGAAATAAGCGTCAGATCTTATAAAAAGAATTGAGAGGGAAGGAACTTTCCTCAAAAAAGTCCTTCCCCCTCTGAATGATTCATCTCATGCCTGTTCTGCGAGATACAGCTCTATACGTTCATTCAGGACTTCTGCACATTCTTCCGGAGACTGCTCGCCGTCCACGACGCTCCTGCACTCTGTCCAGATGATATCATCAAGGCTTTTGTCGTACCACGGATCTATCCTGACGCTGCTTATATATTCCTTGTATTTCTGAACGATATCTTCCGGCAGATACATCGCCTGATCGTTTACAGTGATCGATGAGCGGATAGAATTTGCATTGTATTTCATATCATCTGACGCAAGATGCTCCAGTGCCGATACAGTGACCGGTGAATATGCCCTGAGTCCGTAGAATTCCTGCACTGACGGGGTGAAAAAGCCGTTGATGAATCTCCATGCCGCTTCTTTCTCCGTGCTTGTCTCCATGATGCTGTACATCGCATCGATCTGAATATCCGCACCGCTGCCGCCGGAAGAGGGATATCCGACGAATACAGGCATCTCCTCATCAAGATCGTTGAAATGATCTGATACCGCTGTTATTCCCATTGATATGATGCTCACATCATTTACCAATGCCCTGTCATCTGCAAGACTGCCCTCCCATTTCTGATCGTAGTCTTCCTCCGGGAGAGCATCAAGAAAATCGAATATTTCCGGTATGACTTTCTCAAAGGAACACTTTCCGCTGTTCCTGTCGATGCAGTCACGCCCTGCCATTTGAAGCATATAGTGCGGAAGATCGTATTTATTATGGCACGAAAGCAGAAAACGGCTGCCCTCCGGGATATCTTCAATGGCTTTCATAGCATCGTCATACGTCCAGTTCTCATATCCCTGACCTGTCCGTGAAAGCTTTGTATATGCGGAATATATGAGAAAATGACCGAACAAGGCGTTTATCTCTCCGTCTTTTTCTGTTCCCTCAAGTACATTCGGCAGAAGATCATCTCTTTTCAGTCCGTCATACTCCTCCATGAGCGGAGAAAGATCGGCAAGATATCCCTGTTTCCGCAGAGAATCAGTCTCCGCCGGAAGTGCTATAACTACATCGGGAACTTTTCCGGCAAGGATATCCATGCTGAGCTTTGAGAGTGCCGGTATCTCACCCGACTCCGGATCACTCCAGTAGTCGGTCACATTGACGGTATAACCGGGTACTTCGCTCTCGAACCGGCTCACTATCTCGTCAAATTTGTTCTCCGAACACGTAATCGCAATATTGAGTACGCCGCCGCCCCCGACATCTCCACCGTCCTGATAAGGAACGATCTT
>CADBQF010000275.1 GCA_902796705.1 Ruminococcus flavefaciens | reverse complement strand
TTAATTTGATTTTTTGACGATATTTTCGCAAAAAAGTCCTAATTTCAGGCAATATTATCAATTGATTATCTCATTGATTTGACTTATAATACAATTGTCGGAAGGCAGTAAGTCAAGCTACTATCTTCCGGACATATTACATTCAGATACATTTTTGTGTCCTGTGAAATCGGCAAATATGTTTCAGGTTACTGAACCGGTCTAAACTCCGCCGGAAACACGAATCATTATGATGTACAAATAGTCCTACCAATCAGCAGACTGTTATTAAACATTAATGCCTATAATATGTTTAATCGCCTAAATCAGTCTCATCGTCATTTTAAGTGTCACATCAGGATTCATACACGCAGTATTGAAACATAGGACGCTTCGGATCTTTAAGCGTCTGCCGTATCGGTTTACAATGTATAGAGGGTGCATTGTTTACCAACATGATAGCGACCTTGATTGGCTTTTGAGAGGGTGTCAATGAAGGTCGTTTATCATTTTCTATCGCTTTTTTCTTCATCTATACTTTTCATAAAAAGGGAGAGTCTGTAAGGACTCTCCCTTTTCACGTTATTTCGATTTCGGACGAAGCTTACGCAGAGTGTAGCCCTCGTTTATCTTCATAACTCCCCTGTCTATGGCAAGTGCATAGTCGGGAACGTCTTTGGTAACTGTAGTTCCGGCGGCAGTGTAAACGCCTTTGCCGAGCTTCACGGGTGCGATAAGGCTCGCATTGCTTCCCACGAAGCTGTAATCCCCGATAACACAGCGGCTCTTTGCAACGCCGTCAAAGTTGACTGTTACGGCACCGGCTCCGATATTGGCTTTCTTTCCGATGTCGCTGTCTCCGACGTATGCAAGGTGTGAAATGAGCGTCTTTTCCCCGATATTTGAATTCTTCACCTCGACGAAATCGCCTACCTTTGCTCCCTTGCCTATATTGCAGTCCGGGCGGATATGTGCATAAGGGCCGACATTCGCATTGTCCCCTATCACAGAATCGTAAGCCTGTGCCGCATTCACGGTGACATTATTTCCGACAGTGCAGTTCTCGATGACGGTGTTAGGGCCTATCACGCAGCCGCTTCCGATCTTTGTATTTCCCTTTATCATAGTATTGGGAAGTATCTCAGTTCCGTTTGCTATCTCTACATTTCTCTCGATGACCACTCCGTCAGTGCAGATGAAGCTGACACCGTTTTCGAGGTGCTTATCGATGACCTGCATACGTGCGTATGTGTTGAGTTCGAGCAGATCACGGCGGTCATTCGCTCCCTTGATTATATCGGGATTCTCTGACTTGAAAGCACCGGCATTCTGTCCGTCAGCGAGAGCGAGCGAAACTGTATCGGTGAGATAATATTCTTTCTGTGCATTTTCGTTGGTGATCTTTCCGAGCAGAGCGATGAGCTGTTTTGTATCGAACCAGTAGGCACCGGAATTTACTTCTTTAACAGCCTTCTGCTCATCGGTCGCATCTTTTTCCTCGACGATGCCGCTGATGCCGCTTTCGTTCCTTATGACTCTGCCGTAGCCTTTGGGAGCGTCGAGTTCAGCCGTAATGACGGTAACAGCATTTCTCTGCTCCTCATGAAGTTTAAGAGCCGAACTTATCGTCTCAGCATCGATGAAAGGAGCATCTCCGCAGAGAACGAGAGTATTTCCCTCACTGTCATTTTCAAGGAACGGAACTGCCTGCATGACAGCATGGCCTGTTCCGAGCCTTTCAGCCTGCAATACAGTAGTATACCTTCCGCCGAGATATTCGTCTATCATTTCGCCTTTAAATCCCTTGACAACGCAGATATCGCTTATGCCTGCCTTTTCGCAAGCCGATATCACCCATTCGAGCATAGGTTCGCCAAGCACCTTGAAAAGCGGCTTCGGCATATCTGCCTTCATGCGTTTGCCCTGTCCGCCGGCTAAGATTATCGCCTTATTCATTTACATTCCTCCTTACAGAAATAATACATTGCTCTTTTAGTCTGCCAGTCCTTCAAATGCGGCAGCATCAGTGACAAGCACCTTATATCCCTCTTCCTCAGTGAGAACGACACAATATGTATCACCGAAATCCACATCATCCACGCCGTCGTCGAGAACTGTGCTGAAATCGATCTCATATCCGCCGGCAAGTGTAACATCTACATCCGTTCCGCACAATACAGAAGAATACTTTTCAAGGAAAGCCTCAGCATCGTCCAGTTCGTCCTGAGAAAGATCCCTGCTGCTGTTCACCTCAATAGGCTGTACTTTTACGCCCTGTGTGAGTTCCGCACCGTCGAAAAGCTGATCGGTTATCTCCTTATCGCTTCCGATAGCATCGATAGCGGCATACGGATACATACATTTTCCGGCTGCCTTTGCATCGCCTTTATCAGCTACATTCGTGAGGTACTCACTTATAGCGTTTACTGCGTCTTCCTCATTGCAGGCTGTGCCTGACTGCGTTTTTTCGGCTTCTGTCTCTGTTTCAGCAGAAGTCTCTGCCTCGCTCTCATCTTCAGCAGAAGTCTCCGCTTCGCTTTCATCATCAGCAGAAGTTTCCGCCTCACTTTCATCTTCGGCTGAACTCTCGCTGTCTCCGGACTTTTCAGCAGTCGAAGCTGCGGAAGTCTCTGCCTCAGATGCGTCGTCCTTGCTGCCGCACGAGAATGCAGAGCAGGCAAGAAGTCCGCAAAGTATGATGAGAAATGCTGATCTTTTCATATTAATATATACTCCTTTATAAATACAGATGTATGTGCTTACGATAACAATGAGTCATCTTCTTTCACTAATGATTATTTTTACATACTTTAACTATAAAAGCAAGCGTTTTTTTCTAAATTTATTTATCTTTACATAATTTTGTCTAATATGCTACAAAATAACAACAGAATTTTTCTCTTCCTGTATATGGTAATTTGCAATTAAATGTGTTATAATAGTAGTAAGTCGGAAAGGGACATCTTTTTTCCCTTGTCCGGTAAGTTTAAAACTGGAGGTATATACCAATGGCAAACAAATATTGTTACCTTTTCTCTGAAGGTAATGCTAACATGAGAGAACTTCTCGGCGGTA
>CADBQF010000274.1 GCA_902796705.1 Ruminococcus flavefaciens | reverse complement strand
TTTTTTCGGCTTCAGGGGAAGTAAGTCCGGGGCGGACGCAAAGGGTGCTTCGCTGCTGTGCTTACTTCTTTTTTCCCGCCGGGAGTTTACTCTTCTTGAGGCATTGTAAGTCCAGAACGGCCGCAAAGCATCGCTTCGCTTGCTTTGCTCTGTTTTTAGGGGACTCTGTCCCCTCGTTCACCCCTGCAAAAGGGACATTGTCCCTCTTGACTCCCATTATGACGGCTTCGCCGTTTTTTGTTTTTTCTTTATTTAAAGTTTCCTATTCCTTCCGCCGCACATGGGCCCTCCCATGTGCGGCCGGGAGGATTAATGTGGTTGAAAAACTGGATTGCAAATCAGATCCTGCCCTGTCCTCCGGGCATTATATATATCAAACTTTCTTTTGTAAACGGAGAGCTTCTTTCCGCTCCCTTTTTTCTTTTTTCTTCTCGTGTATCTCTATACGTTTTCTGTCAACTATGATAGTGAGCATCTCCCACTTCTTCAACGCCCATGCTTTCAGAGCCTTATACCCGATGACAACGAGCCATATCAGCGTGATGCACGGTATCAGGAAGAGCGGTCTTCTCACCCAGTAGATATTCGTGAGCCTGAACTCCGTATACCGTGAGGCGTTCTCCCAGTAGGGATATCTCACCTTGTCCTTGATTATCGCATATTCTGCGAGTTTCTTATGAGCCTTCGCCCTTTTTGACGGGGAGAATCTCTTTGTGTTGTCTACTATATCTATATTGCCCTTGTACTGTTCGGCAAGTTTGTTCTTTATCGTATTATAGGCGAAATTCTTTACCGGATCGGGCAGGACTGCTTCGTATGAATTTATCTTTCCGAGTTCCGGATACGCTGACATCATCATATCGTATCCCGTTCCGCCCGACTGATAGTCTGAAAGGAGCTTCACGCCCTCGTATGTGATATAGGCACACGGGAGCTTTCCCCTGCATTTCTTCTCCGCCTTTGTCTGCGGATCCTGCACGACTCCTGCGATGTAGAATTTCACGCCGTCTATGTAGATATCCATTCCGGCAACGTCGTCCGAGCCGTATATCTCCCATGCGAGCGACTCATCAACGACAACGCCGTCCTGCATGGTATCGCTCTCATAGATATACGAGCCGTCGAGCAGCATGAAGTTGTGGAAGTAGAAGAAATTTCCTCCCACCGCCGTAAGCTCCGACTCTGTACGCCGTCCGGATATGCCCTTGAAAAGCACGTTCTGCGGCGGCGAGCTGTAGGCATCGATGAAGTTCTTCATAGCCGGATCTTTTGAGGAGATGTTGTTCTCCAGATCAGTCTTTATCTGGCTGCGGAGCATCTTCACGCTGTCCTCGCTGAAACCTGCGTCGTCCGAGAAGAAGCAGCTCACCTGACCGAAGCTTCCCTTTCCGCCGTTTTTCCAGCGGTCGAAAGCGTAGTTGTACTGCTGCGACTTCGCCATGCTGCTGCCGGCAGCGGTAAGGATACCTGTTCCGATAATTGCAGCGGCATTGACGGCGGCAAGAACGGCATATCTGATCTTGAATCGAAATCTCATCAGTCCACCGCCTTATTTATCCTTCATGCGTACCTGATCCTTGGGCTTGACAGGCTTGCTCGCTGTGGTGATGATGAAGTCGCCTGCCTTTATCTCGCCCTGAACGGCACTTGAAGTCTCGTCGGAAGCGAGTATCTCGACTGCGACCTTTTCAGCGTAGTATCTGTTGCCGAGCGGAGAACTCTTTGACTCGACTATGAGGACGAAATTTCCGCCCTTGCTGTCGGGATAGACGGCACTCTTGGGGACAACGGCATCATAGTTGCCGCTTCCGAGCGGAATCGAAAGATCGAGCGATGTACCGGGATCGACTTCGCCCTCGACATTGAAAACTATCTCTCTGTCCTTTGAGTTGGGGACTGTGTCGTTTCTTATTTCCTTGACGGTAGCTTTTATATCGCCGTTCCAGTTGTTGATGACTTCGGCTTCCGTGCCGACCTTGACTCTCTTTGCCTTATCGCCCTCGACTTTTACTTTGAGGGTGTATCCCTCTTCCGAGATATCGATGACGGCAACGGGGACATCGGGAACAGTAGATTCGCCGGGCTTTATATCGACTGAGCGGACGATACCGTTATATTTGGACTTTACTTCGGCAGTCTCGTTCTCTGTCTTCATTTTTTCGAGCTTTTTCTTTTCTCTTTCGATCTTTTTCTTCTGAGCTTCGAGATCGAGAGTAGCTGACTTGTTTGTGATGCTGTCGGTCTTCTTTGTGTCGTTGAGTTCGATGATGAGGTCTTCGAGAGTACGCTGTTTCAGAACGACATCAGCGTCATATTCTTCGAGAGACATGGCTGTACCTGCACCGTCTTCGTAGCCGGCGAGCTTATTGTTTATATCATCTATGGAATTATTAACATCGGTGAGCTGTGAAACGAGGTCACGGCGGAGGCTTTCCTTGGCGGAAGTGTAATCGGATTCAGCCTTGTTCTTGGCTTCTTCCTTTTCTTCGAGGTCTTTTCTGACTTCTTCTATCTGAGCGGAGAGGTCAGCCTGTTCCTGAACGGAAGATCCGTCAGTGGAAGGTTCGCTCTTGCCCTTGATTAGTTCAGCATAGAGGCCGTAGACCGTGTTGTAGTCTGTTTCAGCGGAAACAGCGGCTTTCTGGAGCGAAACGAGCTGACCTGTCATCTCCGGTGGAGCGGCTGAGAAGTCATCTGTATCGAGAGCGAGTATCATAGCCTTTAATTCTTCCTGACGTGCCGTCTTTGAGGAAAGATCTCTTTTGAGGTTCTGGAGGTCGGCTTTTTCCTGAGCGACGCTGCCGGAATTGGCGTAAGCCTTGTTTCTTTTTTCGATAGCGGCATTGAGATCGGCACGGGCATTGCGTATAGCCTGATCTTCCTTGGAGTAATCTTCCGGTTCAGCGAGGAGAGCTTTCTGGTATTCGAGTTCGAGAGCTTCCACAGCTTCCTCCTGGGTGATTATCTCCGGATTTTCCTCAGTGCCGGTGATGAAAAGCACGTCGTCCTTTTTGACCTGCTGACCGGCTTTTATTTTTATCTCGTCAATGGTCTTATTGCCTTCTATCTTGACTTCGTAGGACTGATTAGCCTCGACGGGGCCGCTTTTTCTTATTCTTTCGGTGAGTTTACCGGAGGCGACACGTTCTGTCTGTATCTCCGGGAGTGATCTGTTCATTATCGTATTGGAGAAAAGTGTAAGAACGAGCATCACTAACAGGAAGACAATGAGTATATTCTTGATGATGTTCCTTCTCTTAGAAGGATCGTATTCTTTTTCTTTATTATCACTCATGATGTATTCTCCTTTATGTAATATCCTTGTGGGAAAATGACTGACTGTGTGGGGGGATTGCCGGTGGTTTTTTCGGCTTTAGGGGAAGTAAGTCCGGGGGGGACGCAAAGATCGCTTCGCTGCTTTGCTTGCTTCTTTTTTCCGCCGGGAGGTTACTCTTCTTGAGGCGTTGTAAGTCCAGACCGGCCGCAAAGGTTCGCTTCGCTGCCTTTGCTACCTTGTTAGGGGACTCTGTCCCCTCGTTCACCCCTGCAAGGAGGATAACATCCCCCTTGACTCCCATTATTGACGGCTACGCCGTTTTTTTATTTTTCTTTTTTCTTTTTCTTTATCCCTTGATTCCGCCCGAATACGTTATTCCCTCAACCAGATAATCTTCTCCATACAGGAACATCAATATCGTCGGCACCATATAAACAACGCCTATCGCAAACGCAAGACCTATATCCCCGGTATTAATCTGCGAAAGAAACACCGAAAGCGGTCTTCTCATCTTTGCTTCATCCGATGTCATAAGTATGAGCGGCTGTTCTACCATGTTCCAGTAGTCGATGAAGACGAGCATTCCGACCGAGATGACTGCACTCTTGCAGAGCGGTATGAATATCTTTGTCATTATCTGTATCTCGCTCGCACCGTCGAGCTTTGCGGCTTCGACGTATGATACCGGTATTCTCTTCATAACTTTCGTCATGAGGAAGATGCTGAACGGCGAGAAAATTCCCGGCAGGATTATTGCCTTGTATGTATTGAGTATGCCGAATTTATCAGCCACGAGGTAGTTCGGAACGAGCGTTACCTGATACGGCATCAGCATGAGAATGATGTATGCGAAGAATATCAGTCCCTTGATCTTTCCCGGATATCTTGCGAATCCGTATGATGTCACTATTGCGACTATCATCTGGAGGACTGTTATCGGAACTGTGAGCTTCACGGAGTTCCAGAACTTCATGAGGTAGTCGGAATTCTTCATCAGAACTTCCTTGTACTGGCTTATCGTCACCTTATCCGGTATGAATTTGAGGTTTACGCTGTCGGAGATGAAGATCTTCTTGTCGCTCGTCATATTGCCGAACATCGAGCCGTAGTTGGCTGATATCTCCGACGAGGTCATGAACGAGTTCGTTATCGTAAGAACTGTCGGCATCAGGAAAAGGACTGCCGCCGCAAAAACGAACAGCATCAGGATCATATTGAATGCCTTCGTGCGTTTCCTTGCGTTCATCAGTTTTCCACGTCCTTTCCGAAGAAATGCTCGGATATGAGGAGTACCGCAATTATCACTATCATGACAAGTGCGAAGAGAACTGCCGCCGCCGAGAGCTTCTGGTAATTCACGTTTGTAAAGGTGTTGTTCATGAAGTGCTGGAGCATATACATCTT
>CADBQF010000273.1 GCA_902796705.1 Ruminococcus flavefaciens | reverse complement strand
CCGTATTTTTTGCAGAGTTCATCAACAGCGGAATAATCCTGCCGCTCGCCGCCGAATCCCGGATCGAGCGTGACACCGACGATATCGTATTCGATGCCGATAAACCGCCTCAGCAGGATAAGACCATTCAGCAGTACCACACTGTCCTTGCCGCCGGATACTCCGACACAAATGCGGTCACCGTCCTTGATGAGATCATACTCCTGAATAGCCTTACGCATATAACCTAAGATCTTTTGCATACTGACCTCCTATGAATTGATATATTCCATTATAACATAAATCACCGGAAATATCAACATAAAAACCTGTTCATACAAAAAGGGAAGAGGTGTCAGATTATGCAGGAAATTTTCAATTATATATTGCAAAAAGTCCGGAAATATAATATAATAATATATATGAGTAATTTTAATGGAGGGACACCAAAATGGGAAAGATTCTTGTAACAGGCGGTACTGGTTTTATAGGCAGCCACACCTGTGTTGAACTTCTTGCAAACGGATACGATATCGTTATCGTGGACAATCTGTCAAATTCAAAGGAAGCTGCTGTCGGCAGGATAGAAAAGATCAGCGGAAAGAAAGTAGTTTTCCGCAAGGCTGATATCTGCGACTACGATGCACTTTCGTATGTTTTTGACGAATTTGAGATAGATGCTGTTGTGCATTTTGCCGGACTCAAGGCAGTAGGCGAGTCTGTCCGCAAGCCGCTCGAATACTATTCAAACAACATCACGGGAACTCTTGTGCTTCTGAAAGTTATGCGTGAACACAACTGCAATAAGATAGTCTTCTCGTCATCGGCTACAGTCTACGGACTTGACAATAAAGCTCCTTACACGGAGGATATGCCCACATCTGCAACAAATCCTTACGGCTATACAAAGGTAATGATAGAGCAGATCCTCAAAGACCTCTGCGTTGCTGACAGTAATTTCAGTGCTGTTGCCCTCAGGTATTTCAATCCGATCGGAGCTCACAAGAGCGGCCTCATCGGTGAAGATCCCAACGGCATACCGAACAACCTCGTTCCCTACATCGCACAGGTCGCTTCCGGAAAGCTCGAAATGCTCAGCGTTTTTGGTGATGACTATGACACACCCGACGGAACAGGCGTGAGAGATTATATCCATGTTGAAGACCTCGCTAAGGGCCATGTTTGTGCTATAAAGTACGCTGATTCGCACAAGGGCTTTGAGCCGGTAAATCTCGGAACAGGCAAGGGTTCAAGCGTTCTCGAAGTAGTCGCTGCCTATGAGAAAGCCTGCGGAAAGCCTATCCCGAAGAAGATCACCGCACGCCGTCCGGGAGATATCGCAACCTGCTTTGCTGATGCTTCAAAGGCTAAGGAACTTTTCGGCTGGACTGCTGACTCTACGATCGAGGAAATGTGTGCTGATAGCTGGAACTTCACCGTCCTTAATCCAGAGGGCATCGTGTGATCTGATCTTTCTCAGAATAAGAAGGGACTAACAGATGACAAAGTTTTATATTTACATAGCAATTGCGGTATTTATACTTGTGTCGATCATAGTGCTGATGCTGACAGGTCACGATCCACGGCAGAGTTTTCTGTCGCTGTTTCAGGAAGATGATGACGAGGACGAAGATGATGAAACAAGACAGCCGGCAGGCGATGACGAGGAATATCCAAAGCCTCAGCCTGATCCGGTCATCGAAATGGCAACTCTCGTCAGGAAAAGTGACGACAGGCTAAGAGTCATAGAGTCAACAGGTCAGGTACAGCTTATCGATGAGAAGTACGAACTCGTTTTCCTCACCAGAAAAGGGCAGAAAATAAAGATAAACTGCTCCCGTGAGGCTTACGAACAGGTACCGTTCAACCAGCAGGGTTCGCTTACCTATAAGATGAATACGCTCGTAAAATTCAAATTCTACGAAGATACGATATACAATTGACAGGATAAATTATGGTTAAATTTAATAATGACTGGGACGAGCTTCTCAAAGACGAATTCACTAAGGAATATTACCTGAAACTGCGGAAGATACTTATTCACGAGTACCGCACACAGAGGATATTTCCGGGAATGTACGATATTTTCAATGCGATGAAGCTCACCTCGTACAATGATGTTAAATGTGTTATCATAGGTCAGGATCCGTATCACGGCGAAGGGCAGGCACACGGGCTGAGCTTTTCTGTAAAGAAAGGCATCGCTCCGCCGCCGTCGCTTGTGAATATCTTCAAAGAGATACGTGATGACCTTGGGATAGACAACCTCGGAAAGCACGGCGATCTGACAAAATGGGCGGAGAACGGCGTTCTTCTGCTGAATTCCGTGCTTACAGTCAGAGCTGACCAGGCAAGGAGCCACCACGGTATCGGCTGGGAGGAATTCACTACAGACGTGATAAAGCTCCTCAATGTCCGTTCAAAGCCTATGGTATTCATGCTCTGGGGCGGAGATGCCAAAGCAAAGGCAAAATATATAACTAATCCGGCTCACCTTGTACTTAAAGCAGCTCACCCAAGTCCGCTTTCGGCATATAACGGATTTTTCGGCTGTAAACATTTTTCAAAGGCAAACGAATTCCTTGCATCGCAGGGAATGGACGGAATAGACTGGTCTATATGACATGATCTCAGAGTCAGCGTCCGGAAAAGCGACGCTGACCTGATATAAGATCCCGTTTGCTATAATCATACTATACAGAGAGGTATTATATGAAGATCAAAGAACTTTTCAAAGAGAAGACAGTCTATTCGTTCGAGGTTTTCCCTCCGAAAAAGACAAGCTCTGTCGATGTTATTTACAATACGCTTGAAGAACTCAAAGACCTCAGACCTGATTTCATAAGCGTGACTTTCAGTGCAGGCGGCAGCGGAAACGGTCAGTTTGCGTGTGATATCGCCTCAAAGATAAAGGAGTACGGCATTACTCCGATGATACATCTGCCCTGTATCAACTACTCCAAAGAGGAGATAAATGCAACTCTTGATGAGATCAAAAAGCGTGGCATAGATAATATCCTTGCCCTCAGAGGCGACAGGAACCCCGATATAGAGCCGAAAAACGAATTCGCACACGCAAGTGACCTCGTTGAGTATATCAAGAGTCAGGGCGATTTCGATATCGCCGGTGCGTGCTATCCGGAATGCCACCCGGAAGCTGATACAATGGTCGATGATATGATGAATCTCCGCAAAAAAGTCGATTCGGGCGTGGATCATCTTATCAGCCAGCTTTTCTTCGACAATGAGTCGTTCTATGAATTCCGTGAAAAAGCTCAGATAGCCGGCATAAACGTGCCTATCGAAGCAGGTATCATGCCGGTCGTCAACAAGAAGCAGATAGAGCGTATGGTAACGACGTGCGGTGCAAGTCTTCCGAAGAAATTCGTCCGCATAATGACACGCTATGAGAACGATCCGGAGGCACTCAGAGATGCCGGTATCGCCTACGCTGTAAACCAGATAGTTGACCTTGCCGCAAACGATGTTGACGGTATCCACCTCTACACCATGAACAATGCCTATGTTGCACGCAAGATAACCGAAGCCGTTTCAGGTATACTGAAGAAATGATGCAGCTCCGTCCGATATCGAAAAGCGAAGCCGCACGGTATATGGGCATTTCCGGTGAACCGTCCGACGTGATGCAGGATATCCTCGACAGATGCGAACTTCTCGTCAGGAATACCGTCAAGCCGAAATACGTCTACCGCCGCACATCTGTAAGCATAACGGAGGAGGGCGTGAAGCTCGGCTGCATAGACGTTCCGCTCAGCGGAGAGGACATAAAAAAGCACCTCAAAGGCTGCAATGAAGCCATTCTCCTTGCAGCGACTCTCTCAGGAGAGGCTGACAAGCTCATTCGTCAGGCTGCCGTGAGCGATATGGCGGAGGCTCTTGCTGTGGACTGCCTTTGCAGTGCGGCAGTAGAGCAGGTCTGTGAGCAGGCAGAGGAGGAGATATTCTCATCGGCAGATGCTCCGTACAGGACATGGCGTTTCAGTCCGGGCTACGGTGACCTTCCGCTTTCCTTGCAGAAGGAGTTCCTCTATGCACT
>CADBQF010000272.1 GCA_902796705.1 Ruminococcus flavefaciens | reverse complement strand
TTTTTATATTTAATTATATTATCCTATCATTTCTTTCCCGAATAATCTCATCGTATCCATTTTCAGTGCCTTGTGTTCCGGACGGCTGAGTGTCGGATCGGAAGCAAGGAGCTGAGCCGCACATTCCTGAGCAACAGACATAAGCTCCATGTTGCAGGCGATGTCAGCTATCTTCAGCGGCGGGAGTCCGTGCTGGGCGTTCCCGAAGAAATCTCCCGGCCCACGCATTTTCAGATCTTCCTCCGATATCCTGAATCCGTCGGAAGTCGATGCCATTATCTTCATGCGTCGTTTGCAGTCGTCGGAAGTATTGTCAGTTATAAGCACGCAGAAACTCTCATGCTCTCCCCTTCCGACTCTTCCCCGGAGCTGGTGGAGCTGGGAGAGTCCGAAACGCTCCGCATTCTCTATCACCATAACAGCGGCATTCGGTACATCGACACCTACTTCCACAACAGTAGTACAGATAAGCACCTGCACTTCCCCGTCGTGAAAACGCTTCATGACCTTTTCCTTTTCGGCAGCTTTCATTCTTCCGTGGAGAAGCTCGACGCTGTATCCTTTCAGGTCTGACTGAACGGCTTTTTCGGCATATGACTTGACCGCAAAGAGATCGCTCTCGCTGTCCTCTATCATCGGACAGACTATATAAGCCTGCCTGCCTTCGTCTATCTTCTGGCGGACGAAGTTGAATATCCTCTGGCGGAGCTTTCCGACGACGGCATATGTCCGCACAGGTCTTCTTCCGGCAGGGAGCTGTTTTATGGCTGATATATCAAGGTCACCATATATTATAAGAGCGAGCGTTCTCGGTATAGGTGTAGCAGACATTACGAGCTTATGAGGAGAGCCGCCCTTTTCGGCAAGAGCCGCCCTCTGTGCGACTCCGAAACGGTGCTGCTCGTCCGTTATGACAAGTCCGAGCGAGCGGTATTCCACGTCTTTCTGGATTATGGCATGAGTCCCCACTATAACATCAAATTCTCCCGATGCTATCTTTTCACGGAGAGAAGCCTTCTTCTTCTGAGTCATAGAACCCGTTAGCAGGCAGACGTTCACGCCGGCACTTTCAAGGAATCCCGAAAGTGTCTTGTAATGCTGCATAGCAAGTATCTCCGTGGGAGCCATGAGAGCCGACTGAAAGCCGTTCTTAGCTGCAAAATAGCAGGCGGCGGCAGCAACGGCAGTTTTTCCGCTTCCGACATCGCCCTGCAAGAGCCTGTTCATAGGCACGTCACGGCACAGGTCGGAGAGTATCTCCGAAACGGCTTTTTTCTGGTCGTCCGTCATATCAAAAGGCAGAGCGGAATAAAAACCCGTCATATCCGTCGAACTGTTCATTCTGAAAGCAGTATGCCGCCTGCTCCTTGTCTTCATCATCGACATACCGAGCTGGAGTTTGAGAAGCTCATCAAAAGCAAGCCTTCTTCGTGCGGCTTCGGCAGCGTTCTCGTTTCCGGGGAAATGGATATTCTCCAGCGACCACGGCAGGGGAGCAAGGGAATACTTCCTCATTATCTCTTCCGGCAGAGTCTCAAAAGGCGACTCCTTCATGATAGAAAGTGCCTGCTTCATATTTATGCGTATCATATTGACCGAAAGTCCCTGTGTAAGGCGGTATATCGGCTGGATAAGGACTTTCTCGTCTGTGCTTATATATACAGGCGAAGTGATCTCCTTGCGGAGATAATTACCGTTGACCTTGCCGTACATATAGTAAGTACCGCCCTCTTTCAGAGCCTGAAAGCCGTAGACATTGTTATATATTACTATGAGTATATCATCGATGCCGTCAGTTGCCGCCGCCTTGCATATGACAAGGCCTCCCTTTATCCTCTGCGGAGGGAGTTTATGCGTGACTGTCAGTTTAAGCACATTGTACTCATTGAGTTCAGCCTGTCTGACAGGCACATTGCATCTGAAGTCGAGGTATGTCCTCGGTATGTGATATATAAGCTCGAACGGGGAATTTATGCCGAGTTTGCGGTACTTCTCCCCTCTTGCCCTGCCTACGCCTTTCAGATATTCTATATCGCTGAACAGTGTCGATGCCATGATATATCTCCTGTTTCATAAAGTATAAAATCCCTGTATCCTACACGAATACAGGGATCGTTAGCTTATGCCGGCACACGGGGTGCAGGCGTTTCATTCAAATCCTTATCTCTGCTCGCAGATGAGCTTGATAGCAGTTCTCTCTTCGCCGTCGATCTGGATATTGGCAAATGCAGGAATGCAAATGAGGTCAATACCAATCGGAGCGAGATAGCCTCTTGCGATCGCTATAGCCTTTATTGCCTGATTCGCTGCACCGGCACCTACAGCCTGGACTTCAACAGCCTTCTGCTCCCTGATGACTCCGGCGATAGCTCCTGCTACAGAATTCGGTGATGAATGTGATGATACTTTTAAAACTTCCATGATAATGACCCTCCTGTGAGATGAATTTGTACGATAGTTTCTGATGATGTACCTTGGCTATAGTACAAGAGAATTATACCACATAAATCAAAAAAATGCAAGTAGTAGAAAGCATTTTTGTACGTTATCTTATAATAATACGTTCAATTTTGTGCGATTTGCCATTTTTTTCGTCAAATGCAACAGCTACGCCGCACATGATGCAGCTTCCTTCTGCTTCTTTGAACCTTGTCGGGACGTGGAAACGCAGTCCTTCTATGACCGGAGCGGGATCAACTCCGAGGCATGAAAGCTCCGGGCCTGTCATTCCGGCATCTGTTATATATGCAGTCCCGCCGGGGAGTATCATCTCATCGGAAGTCTGCACATGGGTATGTGTCCCGAACACTCCGCTGACTCTGCCGTCGAGGTAGAATCCCATAGCTTTCTTCTCTGAGGTAGCTTCCGCATGGAGATCCACGAAAACATTGGGCGTTCCGATATCTTTCAGGATCTCGTCCGCCTTGGCGAAAGGATTGTCGAGCGAGTCCATGAAGACAGTTCCCATGAGATTCACGACAGCCACACGGAAAGCTCCCATATCCACGATGCACACGCCTCTGCCCGGACAGCCGCCCTCCGGATAGTTCGCCGGACGTATAATATATTCATCTTCATATATATCGAGCGAATCCCTGCGTCTGAAAGCGTGATTGCCCGTTGTGATGACATCAGCACCGGCACGGAAGATCATATCCGCCGACTGCCTTGTGACACCGTTTCCCTGTGCGGAATTCTCGCCGTTCACGACAGTTATATCTATATCGTAGTCACGTTTTGCTTTTCTGAGTTTTGCCGAAAGGTGATCGCAGCCTGCTTTTCCGACCACGTCACCTATAAAAAGAAGGTTTTTCAAATGTCATGCTCCGTTCAAGTATATTTCGTATGTTATTATAACATTTTGACAACCCTTTGTCAAGCACGGTCATTTTTACCAAATACAGGACTTTTACAATGTGTATATAGCCGATTTTGAGCTGTATGTATTGAAGATACAGATAGCTTGTGATATAATATATGTATATATTTTATGCGAAAGGTGGTCTATTTATGAAAAGACAAACTCACAGACTGTTCGCCCTCCTTATGACGCTCGTGATAACGTCATTCGTGCTGCCGCTCTCAGCGATAACGGCAATAGCGGCGAACGACTCTTACCAGAACGCTGATGCCCTCGCCCTGAATACGTGCATAAGCGATTCTATCACGTCATCAAGCGACAAGAACTGGTATGTGTTCACAACTACAAAAGCAGGATATATCCGGATCGATTTTGACAGACCGAATCAGGATTCTACCGATTCTTTATGGGAAATGTACCTGTATGAGTGCCAGTCAGGAACAAAAACTCCGGACACTTCAAGCTCAAACACAATGCTTCATTACTATTACAAAGGAAACTCTGAATCGACAAAAAGCTGCAACATCGGTCTTAAACCAGGTACTTATTACTTACAGATAATACCTTATAGTTACAATTACTGGTCTGATGCCACATATAAGCTCACTGTCAATTTCACCGCTGAT
>CADBQF010000271.1 GCA_902796705.1 Ruminococcus flavefaciens | reverse complement strand
GAGTATCTGCGAAGCCTTTTCAGCCGACGACTCGTCAGCTTCTATGATAAGTTCGTCGTGTACCTGCAAGATGAGCTTAGCATCGGGAAGTTCTTTGTTCAGGCGGCGGTAGACGTTTATCATAGCCATTTTGATGAGGTCGGCAGCCGTACCCTGAACGGGCGTATTCATTGCGATACGCTTTCCGGCAGCCTGGAGCATTTTATTTGAAGATGACAGTTCCGGAATGCGACGCTGTCTTCCGAACATCGTGGTGACTATGCCTGTCTTTTCGGCATCGCTGACGGTCTTGTCCATGAACTGTTTTACTTTGGGATATTTAGCGAGATAATCGGCTATATACTTCTTAGCCTGAGCGACGCTCGTTCCGATATCCTTTGAGAGCGAGAAAGCACCGATACCGTAAATTATGCCGAAGTTCACGGCTTTTGCGGCACTTCTCATCTCCGGAGTGACCATGATAGTCGGCATATCAAATACCTGTGCCGCCGTCGAAGTATGGATATCTTCCCCGGAATTGAAGGCATCTGCCATGTTCTTGTCGCCGCACAGATGTGCCATTACACGAAGTTCTATCTGGCTGTAGTCGGCATCGCAGAGGACTTTCCCCTCGCCTGCCGTGAAGAATTTCCTCATCTGTGAGCCAAGTTCAGTCCTCACGGGGATATTCTGGAGATTCGGCTCTGTGGAAGAAATACGGCCGGTTCGTGTCTCCGTCTGCCTGAACCATGTGTGTATGCGTCCGTCATCGGCAATTTTTTCAAGAAGACCGGTGACGTATGTGGAGTTGAGCTTCGTGTACTGCCTGTATTTGAGGATATTGTCAACTATTGGCGACTGGCTGCGGAGTTCTTCGAGGACTTCGGCATTGGTGGAATAGCCGCTCTTTGTCTTCTTCTTTGCAGGAAGTCCCATTTCCTCAAAAAGCACCGTTCCGAGCTGTTTCGGTGAGGCGATATTGAATTCATGGCCGGCATCGTCGTATATCATCTGCTGAGTCTCCTCTATCATCTCCGAGAGGTAAACGCCGAATTCCTCAACGCCTTTTTTATCGATGAATATGCCGGTATGTTCCATAGATGCAAGGACTTCGGTGAGGGGAAGCTCTATATCCTCATAGAGAGAGAGCATATTCTCCTTTTCGAGAAGTGAGCGGAGCTTCTTCACAAGTCCGGCAAGCGATACGACATCGGCATACTCGCCGTTTTCCGTGTAATAGTGGACTCCGTTGCCGGCACAGAGTTTTTCCGTGGTATAATCCGAAGCGGCAGGATCAAGGAGATATCCGCAGATAGACGTATCGTTCACGATGCAGCGGAGTTCTCCGCCGTGAGCCATTGCCCAGCGGTAATGCGGCTTTGCGTCGTCGGTGGATTTCTTGCAGTCAGATGCAAAGAAAGCCTTTATGATATTTTCATCGTCAGAGGCGAAAGCTCTGTCCCCTTCCCTGACAAGGAGCTTTTCTCCGCCGAAAATGTACTCACATGAGGAAAGCGTGCCGATGAGTTCCTGTGTGAGTTCAGCAGGCTCGAACGAAACTTCCTGCACTTCCTCGATCTCATCGGGAGCAGCGGCTTCTTCCCCGGCAGAGATGCTTATGCCGAGCTTGTCGAGCAGCTTGAACATCTCCAGTTCAGTGAGCAGACGGCTGACAGCGGCTTCGTCCGGCTCTTTCAGCAGATAATCCGAAAGCTGAGTATCTACCGGAGCATCACGCACGATAGTAGCGAGCCATTTGCTCTGCTTAGCGGCATCAGCACCGTTTGCGAGCTTTGTCTTCACGCCTTTTGTGAGGGAAGAATCTTCGTATTTCGCATAGAGTTCCTCTACAGTGCCGTATTCTTTGATAAGGGCAGATGCAGTTTTTTCACCGATACCGGGAACTCCGGAAATATTGTCGGAACTGTCGCCCATGAGAGCTTTGAGGTCGATAAGGCGGATAGGTTCAAAACCGTAATCTTCCCTGAATCTGTCGGGAGTATAGCGGATCGTCTCCTTATTCGTGGCAAGGAGAACGGTAACTTTATCGTCAATGAGCTGAAGACTGTCTCTGTCTCCGGTAAGCACGAAACATTCCTCGCCTGAATCGGAGCATTTCTTTGAGAGCGTACCGAGGATATCATCGGCTTCGTAGCCTTCACATTCGACAGTCTTCACACCGAGAAGACCGAGAAGTTCCTTGACATAGGGGAGCTGCTGAGCGAGTTCGGGAGGCATACCTTTTCTGTTGGCTTTGTAGGTATCGACTTCTTTATGGCGGAAAGTCGGGGCTTTCAGGTCGAAGGCAACAGCAACAGCGTCCGGCTTTATATCAGAAATATGTTTAAGGTAGATATTCATGAATCCGAAAATGGCATTGGTGAAGATGCCGTTTTTATTGGAAAGCAGTCTTATGCCGTAGAAAGCACGGTTAAGGATACTGTTTCCGTCAATTGCAAGAAATTTCATTTCGCCCTCCTTGATAAGTGATATAGATATTATAGCACATCGGAGGGGAATAATCAAGGTGAGCAAGGATAATAAAAAAGAAAAGAAAAGAAAATAAAAAACGGCGAAGCCGTCATAATGGGAGTCAAGGGGGATGATATCCTCCTTGCAGGGGTGAACGAGGGGACGGAGTCCCCTAACAAGGTAGCAAAGGCAGCGAAGCGAACCTTTGCGGCTGGTCTGGACTTACTGACACTCAAGCAGAGTAACCCACCGCCCCTACAATTTAGAACCTGTCCAGTTAGGGACATCGCAATTATGCACTATAAATTGTGAATTTGAAGTTTACTCTGCTTGCGGCTTAGTAAGTCCAGACCGGCCGCAAAGCGTGGCTTCGCCGCTTTGCTCTGTTCTTAGGGGACTCTGTCCCCTCATGCACCCCTGCAAAAGGGACATTGTCCCT
>CADBQF010000270.1 GCA_902796705.1 Ruminococcus flavefaciens | reverse complement strand
TGTTCGAGGGACAGCTCATGTACAATCTCTACAACGCAAAACCAAAATATCTCTGCCAGTTCTATAAGGAAGCCGGCGAGATGCTCAGAAAAGCAGAGAAAGCTCTCCTTACCCATGAATGGGAGAGCGAGGAGTCAAAGAACGAATATCTCGACATCTTCACGAGCTTTCTCAATAAGATCAAGGAGGAAAATATATGAAACTCAGAGAAGTTGACGGCATGACATTCGTTGAAGGCGGCGTTTGTGCCGCTAAAGGATTCAGGGCAAACGGCATACAGTGCGGACTTGCTCACGCAGGAGCATCTGTAACAAAGAAAAAGAACGACCTCGCTCTCATCGTCGCTGACAAGGAATGCACCGCCGCTGCTGTATATACAACAAATAAAGTAAAGGGAGCTCCTATCCTCGTAACAAAGGAGCATATAGCCGACGGAAAAGCAAGAGCCGTTATCGTCAACTCTGTAAACGCAAATACCTGCAATGCCGACGGCGTTGAAAAGGCTCAGAAGATGTGTCAGCTCGCTGCCGCACAGCTCGGCATAAGTGAAAACGACGTTATCGTCGCATCTACAGGCGTTATCGGTCAGGTACTCCCCATAGAGCCTATCGCAAACGGCATGAAGTCACTCGCAGAAGGTCTTACATATGACGGAAATCCCCGTGCTGTAGAAGCTATCATGACGACCGACACGGCTGTCAAGGAAGTTGCCGTACAGTTCGACCTCGGCGGAAAGACCTGCACTATGGGCGGTATGCTCAAGGGCAGCGGAATGATCCACCCGAATATGGCTACTACTCTCACATTCATCACAACAGATGCGGATATCTCCGCTGAACTCCTCCAGAGAGCTTTGAGCGATACAGTAAAGGTGACTCTCAACCGTGTCAGCGTTGACGGCGATACTTCCACAAATGATATGGTTTGCGTACTCGCTGCCGGTACAGCCGGAAACAAGCCCGTAACTCACGAAGATGCTGATTTCGAGAAATTCGAGAACGCTCTCTATGCCGTGATGATGAACCTCGCAAGAATGATGGCCCGTGACGGCGAAGGTGCTACAAAGCTCATCGAGTGTGCCGTAACAGGTGCGGATACAGAAAAGTCCGCTGAGATAATTGCCAAGTCCGTTATCACTTCCAGCCTCTTCAAAGCCGCTATGTTCGGTGAAGATGCTAACTGGGGACGTATCCTCTGTGCTGTCGGATATGCAGATACCGATTTCGATATAAACAAAGTCGGTGTTCATATCTGCTCCGCCAAGGGAGATATCGAAGTGTGCCGCAATGGTGCAGGCGTTGATTTCTCCGAGGAAAAGGCAAAGGAGATACTCGGTGAGGACGAGATACTCATAAAAGTATCCGTCGGAAGCGGAAAAGGCAGTGCCGTTGCATGGGGCTGCGACCTCACTTATGACTATGTAAAGATCAACGGAGATTACCGTTCATAATATGTTCCGGAGCAGAAAAGACGGCGGCGATGAATTTATCCGTGAATATGAGGAATACCGTGACGAGGGCGTGGAAGAACAGTACAGCGGAGAAAGCAGTGAAGAAGAATATTCTTCCGGCGGCGATGTCCTCTGGACTCAGACCACTCCCCCCAAGGAAGCCAAGAAAGACAAGACAGGCTGTCTCGTAGGTGCGTGCCTGTTTTTCGGACTGAGTACCCCTCTGGATATGCTCGGCATAGTAGGGTTCGTAAAGCTCGCTGAGGGAAAGATCTTCATCGGCGGACTGCTGTTCGGTATCGTTGCGATACTCCTCCTGCTCCTGCTGATACTCGCCGTGTACGTTATGATACCGCACTACACGACATACACCATAACGACAACTCACGTCATCATCAAAGCCGGAAAAAGAGAAACGAAGATCCCTCTTGACAGGATAACCGATATCCGCAAGCCACGGGACTTCAAGGGCATGGGTTCTGTTTCTTTCAAGGAGAGAACAGATATCCTCCTCAGCACTGAGGCACGTACAAGAAAAAGCGAATATCTCTGCAGAGAGCATATCATGCAGAATATCACTTCACCCAGAGATGTAATGAACACCCTGAAGACCGCCGTAAGAAATGCCGGAGGTGTCCCTGATGAAAAGAAATGATATGAGCAGAAACAATACGACTTCTGCATACCCTGAATATGAGAAACTATTCGGAAAATTTCTTCGTCCCGGCGAGCATATCGTCTGGGGCGGAACGACCTCTTCCGGAGCCATGTACAGAGAAAAGCCCGGAAGCCGCAGCAGAAGAGGCTATATCCTCTGCACTTTCCTGCACTTTATCGCACAGGCAGGAACAGCGGCACTTCTTGTCATGCGGTTCGCAGCCGGAATGGACGAGATAACCGATACTATGCTCATTGTCATCGGTGTCGTGTATGTCATCACTCTGCTGATGTTCTGCATCGCCGCAAAAGCCGGTCTCAGCCGGAATAAATATGCCATAACCGATCAGCGTTTCCTCTGCTGGAACAAAAAGAGCGGACTCAGCGAAGCCGGATTTGACAAGATAACTGCTTCCTCCTTCAAAAAGACGAGGAAGAAGCGTGACACAGGCTATATCGAACTAAATACCTCCACCCTCTACCGCCGTATGTATATCGACGGGATAGATTCTCCGGAGGCTGTATTTAAGATACTCACCGATGCAATGGCTCTCTACCGTCGCACCGGCGGAAATAACATATAAAGGAGCTGTTCCGTAACAATGGAAAAAATATCAAATAACAGCAAGGCTCAGGTGCTTATCGATGCCCTGCCGTATATACAGAAATACAATAACAAGATACTCGTCATCAAGTACGGCGGAAACGCTATGACGAACAAAGAGCTGAAAGATGCCGTAATGACAGATATCGTCCTCCTCTCGCTCGTAGGTGTAAAGGTAGTCCTCGTTCACGGCGGCGGCCCGGAGATAAGCGATATGCTCAAAAAGCTCAATATCGAGAGCAGATTCGTGAACGGTCTGAGATATACCGACGACGCTACAGTAGATGTCGTAAAAATGGTACTCTCCGGCAAGGTCAACAAGGAACTCGTTCAGCTCCTCGCACAGCATAAGGGAAGTGCAGTAGGTCTGTGCGGTATCGACGGAGAAATGCTCATGGCTGAGAAAAAGACGACCGATGACGGTCAGGACCTCGGCTGGGTAGGCGAGATCACAAAGGTCAACACAAAGCCTATCACCGATGCACTCGCTAACGGAAATATCCCCGTTATCGCTACAGTTGCCACCGACGAGAACGGAAATACATACAATGTAAATGCTGACACGGCTGCTGCCTGCATAGCTGCCGAACTCGGTGCTGAAAATCTTATCCTCATGACCGATATAGCCGGTCTTCTCCGTGATAAGGACGATCCGTCAACTCTTATCCCTATGGTCAATGTCAGCGAAGTACCTGTACTCAAGAGACAGGGCATAATCTCAGGCGGTATGATCCCTAAGATCGACTGCTGCGTGGAAGCTGTAAGACGTGGCGTAAAGAAGACCGTTATCATCGACGGAAGAGTACCGCACTCGATCCTTATCGAAATACTCTCAAATGAGGGCATCGGTACACAGTTCACATGATGAACAGAACATATCTTACAGTATAAATATTTTACTTGTATACAAAAAATTTACTCAAATAAGCTGCCGGGTTATTGATTTTATATATCAAAGAGCGGTATAATAATATGTATGATAGTTTAATTATACATATTTGCACCCGACTGCATTCGTTCCGGCGATCTGCCGATAGAAGGAGAATCCGTAATGAACAGTAATGAAAAAACGATCGAAAAATTCAATAAACACGTTGTACACTCATACGGCCGTTACCCTATGGCTATGAATAAGGGAAAGGGCAGACGCTGCTGCGATGAGAACGGCAAGGAGTACATCGACTTCGGCAGCGGCATAGGCACCAACTCCCTCGGCTACTGCGATGAGAAGTGGGCTGACGCTGTTTGCAGCCAGGTACGTACTCTTCAGCATAATTCCAACTACTATTATACCCAGGTACAGGCTGACTTCGCACAGGAGCTGTGCGAGACTGCCGGATATGATTCAGTTTTCTTCGGAAACAGCGGTGCAGAAGCTAACGAGTGTGCTATCAAGACTGCAAGAAAATACAGCTTTGACAAATACGGCAGGGGCAGGCACAATATCATAACTCTTGTGAATTCTTTCCACGGCAGAACGATAACTACCCTCGCTGCTACAGGTCAGGAAGTTTTCCATAACTACTTCTTCCCATTCCCTGAAGGATTCAGATATGTCAAAGCCAACGACAAGGACGACCTGCGTGAAAAGCTCGACGATACCGTTTGTGCTGTTATGATAGAGTACATTCAGGGCGAGGGCGGCGTAAATGTTCTCGATCAGGATTTCGTCGATGAGATATATTCCCTCTGTGCCGAAAAGGACGTACTCGTCATTGCTGACGAAGTCCAGACAGGCGTAGGCAGGACAGGCAAGTTCCTCGCCGGAGAACACTTCGGCAAAAAAGCCGATATAACTACTCTCGCCAAGGGCATCGCCGGCGGTATACCTATGGGTGCGTGCCTTATGAGCGAAAAAGTCAGCGGAGTCCTCACTCCCGGTACTCACGGCTCTACTTTCGGAGGAAATCCTATCGCCTGTGCAGGCGGTCTCGCAGT
>CADBQF010000269.1 GCA_902796705.1 Ruminococcus flavefaciens | reverse complement strand
TCACTGGGAGGGTATTGATCCTGCAAATAATTGTCCCGTCAACGACGATTATCTTGTTATTTCAATGGGACGCGACTTCCGCGACTGCGCTATCGACAGAGGTGTGATGTTCGGGAGATATACCCAGCAGCTGCAATTGGTGCGTTCGGTCCTGAGCTGACCGCATTTGAAGTGAGAATGGGCGGATATTATCCGCCCGAGAGGAGTGATGAAAATGATAACTATGATAGAAACTATAGCGACTGCATCTCTTGCGGTCAATGAAAACTTGAATATCCAGAAGCAGCGCATTGCAAACGGCAAAAGCAGGAAGCGTCTGAGTCTTGTGACAGGTACACATGGCGATGAGCTTGAAGGTCAGTATCTCGCATATATGATAGGCTCTTATCTCAATGAGAACATCGGCCATCTCGACGGTATCGTGGACATTTACCCTGCACTCAATCCTATGGGTATCGACTCAATAACACGCGGAGTCCCCATGTTCGACCTTGATATGAACCGCGTTTTCCCAGGCTCTAAGGACGGCACGATGATAGAAATGATATGTGCTTCCATAGTTGACGATATTGCAGGTTCTGATGTGTGCGTGGACATTCATTCGAGCAATATCTTCCTGAAAGAGATACCCCAGATACGCATGAGTGTTCCCACTGCTCCTGCACTTCTTCCATACGCAAAAATGATGAACGTGGACTTCGTATGGATACACGAGTCCGCAACAGTTCTTGAATCTACCCTCGCTCATACCCTCAACACAAGAGGAACGAAAACTCTTGTAGTTGAAATGGGCGTGGGTATGCGTATTACTAAGGAATACTGCCGACAGCTCTTTGACGGCATACTCAATCTTATGAAAGAGCTGGGAATGTGGAGCGGCGAAACAGCCACCGTACGCGAGCCTATAGTTTCTGAGGGGCGTGAAGTTGGCTTTGTGAACTCCGATGCGGCAGGCATTTTTGTGCCCTGTGCCGACTTCGGCGATACTGTAAATGAAGGCGACCATATCGGTGATGTGGTCGATCCGCTGACATCGAATGTCGTTGAAAAGGTGGAGGCTGTGTGCAGCGGTATGATTTTTACGCTGCGGGAATATCCCGTAGTTTACGGCGGCTCGCTCCTTGCGAGAATATTGCAGCCGTCTGAGGGAGGTGCAGAGGAATGAAGAGAAAGGTGCTTTTTTCAATGAAGTCGCCATACCGTGAACAGCTTGACGTTATCGGATTCCGTTTCGGTCACGGAAAAAAGTCTGCGGCAATAGTGGGAGCAATGCGCGGAAATGAAGTACAGCAGATGTACGTTTGCAGCCGCATGGTGCAGGAGCTCAAAAAGCTCGAAGCAAAGGGACGTATCGCCGAGGACTGCGAGATAATGGTCATTCCCTGCGTGAATTACTACTCAATGAATATCGGCAAGCGCTTCTGGGCAATGGATAATACCGACATAAACAGAATGTTCCCGGGCTACGATCAGGGCGAGACTACACAGCGTATCGCAGACGGGCTTTTCTCGAAGATACAGGGCTACGAATACGGCATACAGCTTGCCAGCTTTTATCAGCCGGGGAACTTTCTGCCCCATGTAAAGATGATGGACACGGGCTTCACCAATTCTGATCTGATGAAAGATTTCGGTCTTGAATATGGTATTATCCGCAAGCCAAGACCTTATGATACGACTACTCTCAACTACAACTGGCAGATATGGGAAACCAAAGCGTTCTCGGTATACGCAAACGCTACAGATGTTATAGATGAAAATGCCGCAGATGAAGCTGTATATGCGATACTACGCTTTCTTGACAAACAGGGTATCATTACAGCAAATACTCCGCCTGCATATGTTACGAAGCTCATAGACGAAAGCAAGACAAAACAGATACGCTCGGAGGCGGCAGGAGTTTTCAAAAGCCTTATCAGCATTGGCAAACGTGTTGAAAGAGGCAATGTCCTCGGTATCATATCCGATCCGTTTGACGGCGAAGTTGTTTCCGAGATAAGAAGCATGGTATCGGGAACGATATACTTTGAATACTGCACACCTCTTATCAACTCAAATACAGTTTGCTTCAAGATAATAAAGTGAGGATAATTATGGAAAATAAAAAATTCAGTGAAACTAAAAAAATAGTTTCCGATGACGGCAGAACAACCATAACCGTTACCGTAGAAGGAAGTACTTCCTCAAATGGTTCGTCAAGTACTTCCACGGTTACATCATCAGTCTCGACGACCACCGTTACAAGCAGCGGAAACACTACTACTATCATAACCCATACAAAATAAAATAATCCGGAGCTGATGCCATTTAAGCAGCAGCTCCGTTTGTCGGAGAAAATATATGATTTCATTAAATGATTATTTGTTTTCCGGTGATACTGTACTTAAGATCCTTCATAAGTATTCATCGGACTTGAAAAATTCAGCCATAAAGGAGCATAACCCCATTGACCTTGCACATTCCAATTTCCTGATACAGATTATTGAATTGCTTGAACACAACGACTTCCTGACCTCTCAGTCCCAGAGGATAAAGGAGTTTTACAAATACATGACAAGGGAATATCCCTTCCTTGCGTTCACTTTCAAGGGACGTATAAAGTCCCTTATCCGTGCCGAGGAAAAATTCAACGGTTATATCCTTGAATACATTTACAAGTATTACAAAAATAATGGCAAATTTCCGTCAGAAGCCGAAATAAAGAGCAAGCTCATATGCTTCCGCGACCTTATCGCGTATCGCATAGTTATTTCGATGCCCTCCTGTCACATCAAAAACGGAGATGAAAGAAGCGAGATAGAGAAGAAATACCTCTATGAAATTGCCGATGTGGTCCCCGAATTTCTTGAGGAGAGAGGATTCACCGCAGAGCTTTCGGGCTTCACTGAGGACAGGTATTCTGACAAGCTCAAAGAGGCTGTTAGACCGTATTACCGCGACTATGTCTCATTTCCCAGAAGTACAGGCTATCAGTCCATACACATAACCTTTTACGACAATCTTGCCCGCTGCTATACGGAATTGCAGCTACGTACAAAGGATATGGACGACTTTGCGGAGATAGGCGATGCAAATCACTTCGGCTATGAGAAATTGCAGGAAGCAAGACGCACCAAACGCGATGAGATACCTGTTAGCGAGTGTATTTATTTTGATGAAGCATACGAACGCCTAACGAAATTACAGGAGCTGGAGCTCGCGGATATAGATGTGAATATGTTCAAGGCTATAAACAATCAGCTCATAAACGACGGCTGCGGATTGTTCAGAGGTCGGCAGATCCTGCCTTTCGAGCACTTATCACGTTTCCAGAACGATCTTATAGATTAACAGTGAGCAACAAATTCCTTGAAGATAAGGCGGCTGTTTTCGTCTTTGAGATAAGAAAATTCGGGGTGCCATTGTACTGCCCAGAGGAACTTTCGCTCTGGAGCGTAAACGGCTTCGATAAGTCCGTCGGGCGCTTTTGCCATAGGTAAAAGTGCAGTAGAAAGTTTGCATATTCCCTGATGATGATAGCTGTTCACAGGAAGGGTATTTGTTTTCAGAAGATCATACAGCGGTGAATCTGATTCAATATTCACTTCATGTACAGGAATATCGTACGGCGGCTTCTGGCAATGCGGCACACTATCGGAGAACTGGGAGGGTATATCCTGCCACAGAGTTCCGCCAAGTGCGGCGTTTATGAACTGTATGCCGCGGCATATGCCGAGTATGGGGTTATCAGCTTCCATTGCCCGCTTTAGAAGCAGTTCCTCCATAACGTCGCGCTCGGGACTGCACTCGCCAAAGGCGCCTATTTTTCTTGCGGAGTACAGCTTTGGATCAACGTCCTGACCTCCCGTGAACAGAAAGCCGTCACACATAGATGTTATCTGTTCGATATCAGCACTGTCGCTCGTCAGAGGAAGCATAACAGGCAGACCTCCTGCTTCAATTATCCCGCCGAAATACCCGGGAAGCATCCAATAGCTGGTTTTATTGTAGTCGAAAAGAGGTATAACGCCTATAACAGGTCTTTTGCTCATATTTTTTCCTCCAATACAAAAAAGGTGCATACGGTAAATACCGCAGCACCTTTGCTTTATATAATGATTATAGTATTTTTTGTCAGGAAAGTCAAGCATTATCTGCTGTAGGGCTGTGGTGATTCAGAAGGAAATGGACTTGCGTTCTAACACTTTCTACCGTCAGCTCAGGGAATATGAGCAAGGAATATAGTGGCAATATATCGTGGTCTATTGAAATACAAAAAACTATTTCACACAAATGCTTTTTCGGTTTTTGACATATTGCAAATATGAACGACACCCTTTTGAAATGAATCGGAGTCGGCATTGCCGACTCCTCATGCTGTAATGGTCTCAGGTGGAAACCGAGGATAATCAACTGCTCTCTCGAATACCATATTGGACAGTGCCTTCTCAACTATAGTACTGGGATCTCCGTTAGGGCGTATCCATTCCTTTACGTTTTCCTTATCCAGTATAACAGGCATCCGGTCATGAATACTGCTGACAGGTTCCACCGACTCTCGGGTGATTACCGAGAACATAAGAATCTGTTTTCCGTTATGCTCCTCATAACGGTACAATCCGGCAAGAAAAGTTATCTCTGCTCCTGTCGGTTGAATTGCGAAGCGGGTCTTCTTAATATCACGCTGCTGCCGGTGAATGTTGTATCTATCCTCTGTAGGGAGAACGCCCAACTCATAGTACCAGGAAGCAGGTATCACACATCGGCGGGTATGCCATGACTCTCGCCATAGGTTCTTTTGGTCGGCTGTCTCGATAC
>CADBQF010000268.1 GCA_902796705.1 Ruminococcus flavefaciens | reverse complement strand
GGGGGTTTGGGGGAGAACCTTTCCTCAGAAAGGTTTCCCCCACTAAAAGACACAGTTCTTTCATGGGTAACGTGCTGATCTGTATTTATCATGCTGTTTCGTTTTTGAGTGCGTCGATCAGGTTGTCTTTTTTAATCTTGTGCATTGAGTAGATCATAGTTGCGAAGACAACTGCGAAAACGCTCAGAACTGATATTATCAATGCACCGGCTGGAAGTCTGAATGACACTTCCATTCCGTTTGAGATAGCCTTATAAATGAGGTACGAAACGATCGCAGAAGCCGGCAGTCCCCAGAGGAGAGCCTTTCCGCCGTACATGAGGCACTCGTAGACGAGCATTTTCTTCATAGCTTTCATCGTCATGCCGACTGAACGGAGCATAGCGAATTCCCTGCGGCGGAGCTTCATATTTGTCGTGATAGTGTTGAAAACGTTAGCTGTTGCAATGAGTGAGATTATCACGATGAATCCGTATGAGAACACATTCACGATGAGTATGATATTTCTTTCGTTCTCCTTGTCCTCTGCGTAGTTGTAGAGGTATTTCTTCTCGAAGCCGGCTGACTCCAGTTCTTCTGAAAGGCTGTTCATAGCCTTATCCGGCTTGCCGTCAGCCACTATCATATACTGATGAGGGCAATTCAGGAACGCACCCTCGGACATTAGCATCGGAGCGGCACTCATCGGGAAGATAAATGCTGTATTCTGACCGTTGATATAGAAGCTCTTTTCCGTAGTCCTTGCGAGGAACTTTATATCCACGCTGTCACATACTTCATCTTCGGGGAAAGTGAGCATATCGTCGGAGCTTTCATTGCTGTAATATATTGCCATAGGCTCATCGCCCTCGTAGTCGGTATAGGCATAGTAATAACCTTCCACATCGTCGTAATTCCGGACAGTGACCTCACCGCTGTCACAGTTGAACCATTCCACAGTCTCATATCTGCCTTTTTCCCCGTTGAAATCCATAGCTCCGTCAAAGAGGATACAAGCCGGTTCGTCCTTATAGAAATCCGATACATCGGCATTATTTTCTTCCGCAAGTTTCCTGAACTGAACGTCATCGATGAAACAAGCGGTAATATTTATCCTGAGAGGAGCTTTTCCGTCTTCGCTGAGCCACTCTTTCTTTATCTTGTCAGAGAGAATGGAACGCTCGGCAGTACCGTCGAAGCCGAACTGCATTATCTCGACGTATTCCTTAACGTTCTCATCTTCGGAGAATATTTTATTGAGAGTGCCGTATCGTTCCTCTCTTTCGTCTTCTTCTGCCCACGAACTGAACTGAATGTCATAATCCATAGTACCGAACGGGCCCTCGATAGATTCTTTCATATACATAGTGAATGAAGCTGCCGAAATGAAGAGGACGATGCTCATGAAAAGGCTCATTATCGTGGAGCGGTATCTTTTCCTGCTCCTCCTGAAATGTTTCTGGGCGATGACTCCGGAGAGTCCGAACAGTCTGTATGTTATCCTTGAAGTTTTCGACTTTACATTTTTAGCCTTGATATCTCCGCTCTGGCGGATAGCTTCGATAGCTGTCACCCTTGTAGCTCTTATTGAAGGTATCAGAGCCGAGATGAGGACTGTAAAAAGTGCAATTGCTGCTGCTATAACAATAGCTGCAAGTGATACTTTCATTCTCATCGGTGAACCGGAGTCCATGAAAACTGCGATCTTTCCTCCTATTATGCGGAGCGTCGTGCCGATGCCGCCGAGTCCGACGAGTATTCCGAGCGGGATACCGACAACACTCACGCACAGTGCCTCAAAGTACACCATTCTGCGGAGCTGCTTCTTTGTAGCACCTATCGACGAGAGAAGTCCGAACTGCTTAGTCCTCTCTGATACCGATATCGAGAAAGCATTGTATATGAGCGATACCGAACCGAACACGATAAGCACTATAAGCACAGCCGTTACGCCGTATAACAGTTTATAGAACGAATCATACCTTGAAACGCCCAGTGCCATGAGAAGTTCGGAGTTTGTGCGTGTATTCTCCAGGCCGTTGAATTCGATGAATGAGTAGATCTTATCCGGAGACTTCATCTTGAAGAAGATGTCCAGCTTTGCATCTTCACCTGCTCCGGGAGAATATGTGACTGCCGTGAAGCCCGGCGAAAAATAATCCTCGAACGGAGGACGCTCGCAGATACCGCATATAGTAAAAGTGCGTTCCACTGTATCTTCAAGAGTTTCAGGCGGAATGCCGCTGCTCTCCGACTCTTCGTCGGAATAGTAAGGATTATCCTGTCCAAGCTCGATGCCGTCCCTCATTCGTCTGCCGATGTCAAGAGTTATCGTGTCACCGACTTTGAGATCACTGCCGTACATGACCTGTTCCTGAATGAGTATCTCATTTTCGTTCTCCGGATATCTTCCCTTAATGACATGAAGCGAAGTCAGCTTCTCAAAATCATCTCCGGAAGCTATAACGTACAGGAAAGGACAGCTCTCATTGCCCGTATCGAATCCTGCATAGCCGAGATGCTCGTAATATGTCACATCTTCAACATCGCCGGAAGACGAGATGATGTCCAGCGTCACTTTATCCGAGTTTTCCGCAGCAGCGTGCCATTCTCCGTAGTTTTCCTTCATGAAATTTATAATATAATCCCTGAAAGTCGCCACAGATGTAGTTACGGCACAGATGAGTGCAGTCGAGAGGATAACGCCGATAAGCGTGACGATAGTTCTTGTCCTGTTCTTTCTGAGTGATTCAAGAGTTACTTTGCTGAAAACGTTCATCTGCGTATCACCTCATCACGGGTTATCTTTCCGTCACCGATAGCTATTACACGGTCAGCCTGCAAAGCTATGTTTTCGTCGTGGGTGATAACTATGAGCGTCTGGTCGTATTTCTTGTGGGAGAGTTTGAGAAGCTCGATTATCTCCTGGGAATTCTTGCTGTCGAGGTTTCCGGTCGGTTCATCTGCAAGGACGACAGCCGGAGCGTTCATCAAAGCTCTGCCGATAGATACTCTCTGCTGCTGTCCGCCGGAGAGCTGGTTCGGGAGATGTTCTTCCCTGCCTTTCAGTCCGAGAATGCCGATGAGTTCTTCAAGACGCTCCCTGTTGACCTCCTGACCGTCCATAAGCACCGGAAGAGTGATATTCTCCGTCACATTAAGCACCGGTATGAGATTGTAGAACTGGTAGATAAGCCCGACCTGTCTGCGGCGGAATACCGCAAGCTGTTCATCGTTCTGGGCGTATACATCACAGCCGTCCATATAGACCTTGCCGGAAGTAGGCTTGTCAACTCCGCCGAGTATGTGCAGCAGCGTTGATTTTCCTGAACCGGAAGGGCCGATGATAGCGGCGAACTCGCCTTTTTCCACAGTGAATGACACACCGTCAAGAGCCTTCACCTGATTCTCACCGCTGCCGTATATCTTGCTCAGATCTTCTACACGCAATATTTCCATAATGTTCCTCCTTGAACGTGCTGTTGTTTTTTCATTGTCTGTATTATAACACGGCAAGATGACTCACCGGTGACTTTTTTATAACATATCTGTCACAAAAGAAAAGGCACACGCAATGTGTGCCTTTCCAGCAGTCTTAATCCTGTTTTGCAATAAATTCCGATATAGTGCCTGTTCCGCCGTTTCCGAGTTCAGCATAGAACGAGAGTATCTGTGATGCGTCCGAAGCATCTACCTGTCCGTCGCCGTTCACGTCCGCTGCGATCTCCTCTGCCGTAGAAAATCCGGATTCTCCGCCGTTTACGACTGATGCGTAAGATTCAAGCACCTTTGAAGCATCTGCCGAGTCGATAGTCCTGTCACCGTCAACATCACCGAGCTGGCGGTCTGAAACGAGTATCTTCGTATCGGCCGCAAATGGTATCGCACCTTCTGCCTTCTTTTCTCTCCACCTCTTGCTTACCCGTGACGGCAGATCCTCATTAGTAAATATATCTGTCTCCGGGATATCCTCTGTGATATAGGAAAGCTTGTACGAACCCGGTGCTGCGTTCTTGTCCACAAGCAGGTCAAAGAGAGTGAACGGATACTGGTCGGTCGTATCTCCGGTCACTTTCAGCCTGTTATCATAATCCTGATAGAGATAGAGCGATATCGACATGAAATTGCGTCTTTTTCCGTTGCTCTCATCGATATCCTTGTAAGAACCCCAGTACACATAATCAAAAGGTGCTGTCTGGTCGTAGGCATTTGTCAGTCCGTCTTCCGAGGGGAGCCTGACATTTCTGAAAACGATATCAGGGCAGGTCACTCTCGCCTTTGCCTCTATGCTCCAGATGCACTTGTACTCGTCCTTGATATAGGCACTGAACCCGATCGTACTGTTCTCGCCCTCTATGGCCGAAGTATTGATGTAGACCGCACCGTTGGCAAGCACTTCGCTTATATCCGTTGCCACAGACGTGAACCAGAGCGACGGGATATAGTCTATCATCTTCTGTTCTTCCTCGGTCGGCGGAGGCTCTTTATTCTCCTCTTCGCCTTCCTCACCCTCAGTGTTTTCCGAACCCTCAGTGCTTGGGGTGGTCTCGGCACTTTCCGCAGCCGCATAGACCGGCATAACACCGGCTGACACGATCAGTGCTGCCAGAACTGCACTTAAAAGCTTTTTCATTTTTCCCTCTCCTTTTCGGATAAAATTTATCAAAGGATCTCTGTCATGCGAAGAACTATATCTGCGACCTTCTTTGCAGCTATCTTTTCAAATTCATCAAATGACATAGCACCCTCATCATCTGCATTGTCCGATATACAGCGGACGCTCACGAAAGGCATCTTGTTGAGGAAACAGCAGTGACCTACGGCAGCACTCTCCATATCTACTGCGTAAGGATCAAAACGCTTCTTTATATCTGCCTTGACCTCGCTGCTGGTGATGAATGCCTCGCCTGAAACTATACGTCCCCTGAAACTCTTTGAACCGTATTCTCCGCAGACCTTTTCGGCACTTTCGATAAGTCCGCTGTCTGCCTTGAATATGCCGCAGTACGGCGGATAATCTGCCAGAAAATGCTGGTCAAGATCGTGCGGGAGAACTTCCGTCGATATAACGATGTCGCATACTTTCACTTCGTCAGCCATTCCGCCGGCTATACCTGCATTTATCACGCAGTCAGGCGAAAAATTGTCGATCATGACCTGTGTGCATACAGCAGCATTTACCTTTGCGATGCCGCAGCAGGCGTTGACAATGGTATGTCCCTTGTATTCGTTGATGTAGAAGTCGAAGCCGGAAACGTGCTTTATCTCAGCATCTCCGAGCATTTTTCTGATATCAGCGAGTTCAGACGGCATTGCACCGATCACAGCGATAGTTTTCATTTACATCTTTCCTTTCGGTTTTTGCTTGAATAATAATATTTATATGTTCATTATAGCATATCGTTATAAAAATAGCAAGGCATTCAGTAAAAAAATTTGCCGTTATTTTCTGCCGGTGCTTATATGATTTACTTATAAAAAAATCAACATAAAGTTCCGTCTTTTCTGTTAATACTCCATATCTTGAAAGAGGACTTGACAAAAACGGCGAAAAATGTTATAGTAATTAGGTAGCGTACAACTGTACGTCTGTGACGGACGTTTCCCATATTAATCAAAATATCTGCCCGCCCCCTGAGGCCGGCTGTATTATCATCAGGGTGTTGAGAATGGAAAAAAAATCACAGCTTATCGTCGCTGATGCCTGTATACTCCCCGAAGTCTTCACAAAAGTCCTTGAGGTGAAAAAACTCATCGCCCAGAAAGGCGAGAAAAGTTCCGCATCAGCCTGCAAACGTGTCGGTATTTCACGAAGTGCCTACTATAAGTATAAGGATTTCGTCTTCTCATATGAGGAACTGTTCAACAGAAAGATCGTCAATCTCTACCTTCTGCTGAGCGACAGTCCCGGAGTCCTTTCAAGCGTCCTCGTGTTCCTTCACGACCTCAATGCTAATATCCTCACTGTCAACCAGAGCATTCCCGTTGACGGTGCTGCTGCGGTGAATATCTCCCTGCGGCTCTCGGACGACAGCGAAGAGGAACTTGTTCTGCTAAATTCTATTACTAATCTCGGCGGTGTCCTTGAAGTCAAGATACTCTCAGCCGAGTGATTTCCGGAGGTTTTTTTATGTCAGTCAAAATTGCTGTATTAGGTCATGGTGTCGTGGGTTCAGGTGTCTGCGAGCTTTTCTACAAGAACAAAAAGAGCATCGAAAAGCGTGCAGGTGAGGAAATGGATATCAAGTATATCCTCGATCTTCGTGATTTCCCCGATTCACCATACAAAGAGAAGTTCACAAAGAATTTCGACGATATCCTCAATGACGACGAAGTCACCTCCGTTGCCGAGTGCATGGGCGGCGTTGAGCCTGCTTTCACTTTCGTTAAATCATGCCTCGAAAAAGGCAAGAGCGTTTCTACTTCAAATAAGGAACTCGTTGCCGAAAAAGGCGATATCCTCCTCAGAACAGCTAAGGAGCATAACTGCAATTTCTTCTTTGAAGCAAGCGTCGGCGGTGCTATCCCGATAATCAGACCGCTCCACAAGTGCCTCGCTGCAAACGATATCGACAAGGTAGCCGGTATCCTCAACGGTACTACGAATTTTATTCTCACTAAAATGTACAATGACAATATGCCTTTCGATGAGGCTCTCGCCCTCGCTCAGTCCCTCGGCTATGCCGAAAAAGATCCTACTGCTGACGTTGAAGGCCACGATGCGTGCAGAAAGATCTGTATCATCTCCTCCCTCGTCTTCGGCAGACACGTTTACCCTAAGAGCGTTTACACAAAGGGCATCTCTGATATCCAGCTCTGCGATGTTGAAGCTGCTGACGTTCTCGGCTGCTCTGTAAAGCTCATCGCCTCCGTAAGAAGACTCGAAAACGGAAAGATACTCCCGACCGTTATGCCTACCCTCGTCCCCTATGAAAACATCATGTCAGGCGTGAGCGATGTTTTCAACGCTGTCCTCGTTTACGGCGACGGAATCGATCAGGCTATGTTCTACGGAAGAGGTGCAGGAAAACTCCCGACTGCAAGTGCTGTCCTCGGTGATGTCATCGAAACTGTAAAGCGTACTTCCACCGAATCTGCCCAGACATGGGAGCCTTCAAGCGACGATTCTTTCATCGCTTCACATGAAGAATACGTTTCACGCTGGTATTTCCGTGTACCCGACGGAAAGCAGCCGTCTGACGCTGGTTCTTACAGACACGACGACGGCGTGTCCTTCATCACGGACAAGCCCTTCTCTTTCGCCCAGGCTATGGATATGGCAAAGGAAATGAACGCCTTCGCCTTCATGCCTGTTATGGACTGACTTTCCCCGTAAGATAATATAAAGGCCTGTACTTCAGGTCAGTATTCTTAAAGGAGCTTGTACCTTTTATTGAGGAAAACCCTTTTGAAAAAGGGTTCTTCCTCAAACTCCTTTCCTAAAACTTTCAGCGTCAAATTTCCCCTGACGGGACGC
>CADBQF010000267.1 GCA_902796705.1 Ruminococcus flavefaciens | reverse complement strand
GAAACAACAGCAGCAGAAGCCAATGTGATCTTCAGATATTTACCTATCATTCAATATTACTCCATGTCTATCATGATTTTTGCCCTGTAATCCTTCTGGGCAGATGTGATCTTTTCAAGAGCCAGACCGTATACATCAGATGCTCTCACTTCCAGTTCAGCGAATCTCTCTGCGACAGGGCTGAGCTGTCCGAGTTTCGCAAGGGAAGTTCCATACGGGATAGAAGCCATACTTTTAGCCTGAGCGAGTATCTCTCTTCCTCTCTCATTTATAGCCAGTATCCTGCCGTATGGAGGCATCTGTTCCATATCCTCCTTGGTTATGCCTATGAGGAGCGAAAGCATTATCCTCTTTATCCTTGCCATTGTATATCTTTTGCTCTTGACGGTAAAGAGCAGTTCATCGAGAGAGCCTGCCATACGTGCAGCATAGATCCTGCTTTCGAGTCCCTGTGCCACATCGTTTATAGAAGCTATCTCCTCTGCTGTAGTTGAACGGAGCTTATAGAGCATGACTCTTTCGAGCCTCTCGATAAGGGCGATCTCCCCTTCTTCGACCGCATTCTCCAGTGCATCTCCCCACAGGGCATTCGTGTATTGCAGAACATTATCAACGCTGTGTTCACGGCAGATGATGTCACGTATGAGCGAAGCACTTGCTGTGTCCTTCTCTGTGATATCGCTGTCATGCGGAGCATATCTGCGTTTGATAGTGAAAGGCCTGATGCCCGAAGCGAGATCCTTCAAAGCCCTGAGATACTCTATTCCGAGTATATTGTTAGGTTCTGAGATGATCGAAGCTGTCTCCGGATCGATGCCGTTTATGACAGAGTTCAATGCTCTCGGATAGGTGTAGCCTTTTTCCATTATGCCGTGTATCTCCTGGGCATGGGCAATGGCAGTAAGCTCTATCGTATCAAGTGCCTTGCTGAGCTTTTCGATATCACCGCATTCGCTGCCGAACGAAAGCTCTTCCACCGCACCAAGGCTGTCGAGCAGCCATACAGCACCGGCTGCATAGTTCTGTGCAGAGGAAAGGCAGTACTGAACAGGCAGTTCGATGACGAGATCGACACCTGACCTCAGAGCGAGCCTTGCTCTTTCGAGCTTGTCCATTATGGCGACATCGCCCCTCTGGACGAAGTTTCCGCTCATGACTGCAACGATATGTGTAGCTCCGTTTTTTCTCGTTTCGTTTATATGGTGGAGATGTCCGTTATGGAACGGATTATACTCACATATTATACCGCTGATTTTCATTTTACTACCTCTTTTCGATTTTTTCAATGGATATTTATGAAATTTCATTTATTGTACATATTATTTGTCGATTTCGGAGAGTATTTGTCATATTTTTGCCGGTTTTATATATGCTTCAAGACAAATTTCCGAAAAGGTCTTGCATTTTGCAGAAAAAAGTATATAATTATATATGCAAAATGATATTTACACTATTTATAAATGAAAGGATTGTTTTTATGATCATTTTAGTTGTAAACGCCGGAAGCTCCTCACTCAAGTATCAGCTCATCAACATGGACGATGAGAGCGTACTTGCAAAGGGCAACTGCGACAGGATCGGCATCGACGGCCACATCTCACACAAGGCTCACACCGGCAAGACTCTCGATGAGGACTGCAGCTTCCCGACACATACAGAAGCTTTCATGAAGCTCGTTGAAGCTCTCACAACAGGTGAGGCAAAGGTCATCGACAGCATGGACGAGATCTCTGCTGTAGGCCACAGAATAGTGCAGGGTGCTGACGTATTCGACAAGTCAGTCCTCGTTACTGATGAAGTTATCGACCAGATCGATGCTCTGCGTGAACTCGCTCCCGTACACAACCACGCACACGCACTCGCTCTGAGAGCCTGCAAGAGCGTTATCCCTGCAAATGTTCCGCAGGTAGTTGTATTTGATACAGCATTCCACCAGACAATGCCTCCGAAGGCTTATATGTTCGGTCTTCCCTATGATGATTATGAGACACTCCACGTAAGAAAGTACGGTTTCCACGGCACATCTCACAGATTCGTTTCAAAGGCACTCGCTGACGCTATGGGCAGAGATGTCAAGGATCTCAAGATAGTTTCATGCCACCTCGGAAACGGTTCTTCCATAACTGCTGTTGACGGCGGAAAGAGCGTTGATACATCTATGGGATTCACTCCTCTTGACGGTGTCGTAATGGGTACACGTACAGGTGCAGTTGATCCTTCTGCTGTAACTTTCGTAGCTGACAAGCACGGCTTCACACCTTCACAGATGAGCGAATACATGAACAAGAAGTCAGGCTTCCTCGGAGTATCCGGCGTTGGTTCTGACAACCGTGACGTTCAGGCTGCTGCTCTTGAAGGAAATAAGAGAGCTCAGCTCGTTTCTGATATGCTCACATACGAGATCAAGAAGTACATCGGTTCTTATGCTGCTGCTATGAACGGCATCGATGCTATCCTCTTCACAGGCGGTATCGGTGAGAACTCATGGGAAGTAAGACAGGACGTATGTACTGATATGGACTATTTCGGCATCAAGATCGATACTGAACTTAACAAGTCCATAAGAGGCAAGCTCACAAAGATCTCCACACCTGATTCAAAGATCGAGGTATGGATCGTTCCTACAAATGAGGAACTCCTCATCGCAAGAGATACACTTGCTCTCATCTCCAAGTGATCGGCACTTAATACATTGTAACATATTTTGCATTAAAAATCAACATATTTTTTATTTATGGGACTGTCTTCGTGGGCAGTCCTGTTTTTTTGAGGCGTGGCTGTGCAGCCTGCGGCGGTCTTTATTTTTTATCGTTCTGCGGCGGAAATTATCTTCATGCCTATTTACAAATCACGATATTTCTGTTATAATATATCCTGAACAAATATGATTTGAAATGAGGAATCCATTTGGCTAATCAGAATATACGCAATTTCTGCATAATTGCACATATCGACCACGGAAAGTCAACTCTCGCTGACAGGATACTCGAAAAGACCGAGACTGTCGCTATCCGTGACATGGAAGACCAGCTCCTTGACAATATGGACATCGAGCGTGAAAGAGGCATCACTATCAAGGCCCGTGCTGTAAGGCTGAAATATACAGCCTCCGACGGTGAGGATTATATCTTCAATCTCATCGATACTCCCGGTCACGTTGACTTCAACTATGAAGTCTCACGCTCTCTTGCTGCCTGTGAGGGTGCTATACTCGTCGTCGATGCTTCTCAGGGCATAGAGGCTCAGACTCTTGCCAATACTTATCTTGCTATAGAACACGACCTCGAAGTCGTCCCCGTCGTCAACAAGATAGACCTCCCCTCCGCCGATCCGGAAAGAGTCTGCAACGAAGTGGAGAACGTCATCGGAATACCAGCTATGGACGCTCCGAGGATATCGGCTAAAATGGGTACGAATATCGAGGAAGTCCTCGAACGTATCGTTACAGATATCCCTGCTCCGAAAGGCGATCCCGAAAAGCCGCTCCAGGCTCTTATATTCGACAGCTACTATGATTCCTACAAGGGCGTTATAATATACGTCAGAGTCAAGGAAGGCAGAGTCAGAGTCGGTGACAATATCCGCCTCATGGCTACGGGTGCGGTGTTCAATGTCGTTGAAGCAGGCTTCATGGACGCTGATTCGCTCGTCAACAACGGCTCACTCGAAGCCGGAGAAGTCGGCTACATCGCCGCTTCTATCAAGTCTATCGGTGATACTCAGGTGGGCGATACTGTCACAAATGATGACCGTCCGTGTGACAAACCGCTCCCCGGCTACAGAAAAGTAAATCCTATGGTCTTCTCCGGTATTTACCCGGCTGACGGTGCCAAATACGGCGATCTGCGTGAAGCTCTCGAAAAATTGCAGCTCAATGACGCTTCGCTCTCGTTCGAGCCGGAGACTTCCGTTGCCCTCGGATTTGGATTCCGCTGCGGCTTCCTCGGACTGCTCCACATGGAGATAATACAGGAGCGTCTTGAACGTGAATATAATCTTGACCTCATCACGACAGCTCCGTCCGTTATCTACAAAGTCACAATGACCAACGGCGAAGTGCAGTATATCGACAATCCGACAAATTACCCTGATCCGGCAACTATCCAGCTCGCTGAAGAACCTGTCGTCAAGGCAAGTATCCTCTCCCCGTCTGAATTCGTCGGAAATATCATGGAGCTTTGTCAGGACAGACGAGGCGTATTCAAGGATATGAAATATCTCGATGATACGAGAGTTGAGCTTCACTATGAACTTCCGCTCAATGAGATAGTGTACGATTTCTTTGATGTGCTCAAATCACGCACAAGAGGATATGCTTCGTTCGATTACGAGATGCTCGGCTATGCTCCGTCCAAGCTCGTCAAGCTCGATATCATGCTCAACGGCGATATCGTCGATGCTCTCTCGTTCATCATACATACCGACAAGGCTTATCCGAGAGCAAGAAAGATCGCTGAAAAGCTCAAGGAGAATATCCCCCGTCAGCTCTTTGAAGTCCCGATACAGGCTGCAATAGGCGGCAAGATAATCGCCCGTGAGACTGTAAAGGCTATGCGTAAAGACGTTCTCGCAAAGTGCTACGGCGGTGATATCACACGTAAGAAAAAGCTCCTCGAAAAGCAGAAAGAGGGAAAGAAGCGTATGCGT
>CADBQF010000266.1 GCA_902796705.1 Ruminococcus flavefaciens | reverse complement strand
TGAGCGGAGCTGCTGCTCGAATGAACGAACGATAGTATCTATTCTCTGCTCGAACATACATCTCGGTATAGGAGCATCTACCTTAGCGATAATGGCTTCCATAAGCTCGTTCTCGAAAGCGGACTCAGCCTGGTTCTTGGCAGCTTCTTCGAGCTTAGCTCTGATGTCAGCCTTGTACTCGTCAACTGTATCGAACTCTGTAGCGTCCTTGATGAGGTCATCGTTGATCTCCGGGAGTTCCTCAACGCTGATAGCCTTGAGCTTGCACTTGAATACAGCTTCCTTGCCGGCATAGTCAGTCATGTTGTAATCTTCGGGGAATGTAACGTTTACGTCGAATTCGTCACCGATATTGTGGCCGACGATCTGATCCTCGAAGCCGGGGATGAACTGACCGCTGCCAAGACGGAGCGGGTGATCCTCGCCCTTGCCGCCTTCAAATGCCTCGTCACCGAAGAATCCCTCGAAGTCGATGATAACTTCGTCGCCAAGCTGTGCTGCTCTGTCGTCAACGGAAACTATACGTGCATTCTTCTTTCTTACCATGTTGATCTGCTTGTCGATATCCTCGTCAGTGATCTCCTTTACAGCCTTTACAGCCTTGATTCCCTTGTAGTCAGAGATCTCGATCTCAGGCTTTGTAACGCAGATGATCTTTACCTCTACGCCGTTGTCCTTGCTTGCGGAGAGGATCTCTGCTGACGGTCTGTCAACGAGAACGAGGCCTGTTTCCTTGATAGCACTGTCTATCTCAGGTCCGAGGAGAGAATTGATAGCACCCTCATAGAAAGCACCCTCACCGAACTCTCTCTCAGCGAGCTTACGGGATACCTTGCCCTTTCTGAAGCCCTTGATCTGGATATTCTTCTTCTGACGCTGGTACTCTTTCTCGACTGCTTCCTCAAAAGCCTCAGGGCCTACAGCGATAACGAGTTCAGTAGTGTTCACATCTGTCTTGGTTGATGATTTTAAACTCATGATTGATTTTTCCTCCATTAAAATATTACTCAGGCATTCGTCTGCCGGAGCAATACCGGCTCTGTCCGCACGGGACTGCCCATAAAATTCCTGTTATTATCCTATTGCATGATTCCCGATAATAACATACTTGGTACATTATACCACATTTCAAAATAATTTTCTACAAAAAATATCGACTTCTGCACTTTGCACAATATTTTTCTCATGTGTTGGTACACATTGTCGGTAATGAGAGCTTTTGCGGCTCACAGATCCCCTTTTATGACGAGTTCAGGCACGAATTTCAGATAATCGGCTGCTATGAGGTGGAAATCCACATCGTCGTAGGTGTTCGTCACGCAAAGTTCGTGAGCGGACTTGCCGTGGATATGGCCGTAGTAGCAGTGCTTTATCTTATAGCGGTAGAGTATCTCCAGAATGTCGTAGTTGAAATTCGTGGCGAATATCGGCGGATAGTGCATGAAGACTATCGGTTCGAGGTCAGCTTTCAGGGCTGACTGTATCGAAGTTTCGAGCCTCTGCACTTCACGTCTGAGGACTTTTTCGTCCTGAGTCTCGCCGGGCATATTCACCCAGCCTCTCGTGCCGCATATGCCGTACTTTCCGTAGGCGTAGTGGTCATTGTGGAGGATATGTATGCTCGTGCAGCCTCCGGCAGCGAGGAAGTCCTCCATTTTACGCCTTGTAGTCCACCAGTAGTCGTGGTTTCCCTTTATGATTATCTTCCTTCCGGGAAGCCTGTCGATGAACTGAAAATCAGGAAGAGCCTGAGCGAGCGACATACCCCACGATATATCTCCCGGAAGAACGACCGTATCGCCGTCCTTTATCAGTTCGAGCCAGTGTTTCTCTATGCGTTCCTGGTAATTCTCCCAGCCTGCGAAGACGCTCATGGTCTTCGAGGGATCGCTGAAGCAGAGGTGCAGATCAGCTATTACGAACAGGCTCATCAGATACCGAGCGTGCCGAGAACATACTTCTTCTGGTCAGCCTTGTCGATGACATCGTTGAATCTCTCCGGCTTGTTCCTGAGATCAGCGAGAGCTGACGGAACGGGCATCTTTGAGAGTTCTGCGAGCTTGTCGATCATGTCGTACTCATCGAGGTCTGACTTGCCGTTCTGTACAGCTTCGAGAACGGCTGCACTGAACTTGTACGGGCTTGCAGTAGAAGCTATGACGGTCTTTGTCGTATCGCCTGTAGCCTTCTTGTAGTCTTCGTATACCTTTACGGCAACGGCTGTGTGAGTATCGCAGGTATATGAATACTTCTCATATATCTCGTGGATAACTTCCTTTGTCTGCTCGTCGTCGCAGTAGCCTGCACAGAATTCTTCCTGGAGCTTAGCCTTTACATCAGCAGAAACTTCGTATCTTCCCTCAGATGCGAGCTTTCCGAACCAGTCACGGATAACGGCATCGTCCCTGCCTGTGAGGAGGTAGAGAAGTCTTTCGAGGTTGCTGGAGATAAGGATATCCATTGACGGCGAAACAGTTGCGAAGAACTTTCTGTTCCTGTCGTATACGCCTGTATTGATGAAATCTGTGAGTACGTTATTGATATTTGATGCACAGATGAGCTTGTTCACCGGGATACCCATGTGCTTTGCATAGTAGGCAGCGAGGATATTTCCGAAGTTTCCTGTCGGAACGACGATGTTGATCTTGTCGCCGAGTTCTATCTCGCCGTCCTTTACAAGCTCTGCATATGCTGATATATAGTATACCACCTGGGGAACAAGTCTGCCCCAGTTGATAGAGTTCGCACTTGAGAACATCATGCCCTTGTCGTCGAGAGCCTTCTTGACATCGGCATCAGTGAAGATAGCCTTTACACCGTTCTGGCAGTCGTCGAAGTTTCCCTTGATAGCACAAACGCCTACGTTTCCGCCTTCCTGAGTCTTCATCTGACGCTTCTGCATCGGGCTTACGCCGTCCTCCGGATAGAAGACGAGGATAGAAGTTCCCTCAACGTCCTTGAAGCCTTCGAGAGCGGCTTTTCCTGTATCGCCTGATGTAGCGACGAGGATAACTATCTTCTTGTCGAGGTTGATCTTCTTTGCAGATGTTGTGAGGAAGTACGGAAGGATCTGGAGAGCCATATCCTTGAACGCACACGTCGGGCCGTGCCAGAGTTCGAGCATATATGTGCCGTCGAAGAGATGTGCTATCTCAGCGATGCTCTCTGTCTCGAAATTCTTTGTGGAGTAGGCATTATCAGTGCAGTAGTGTATCTCTGCATCTGTAAAGTCTGTGAGGAACTTCGAGAATACGAAAGCAGCTCTGTCGGCATACTTCATATCGCCTACTGCTTTGATATCGTCAAGAGATATCTGAGGGATCTCCTCCGGGACAAAGAGTCCGCCTTCTGCGGAGATGCCCTGTGTGATAGCTTCGGCACTGCTTACCTTCACACTGCTGTTTCTTGTGCTGTTGTAGAACATAAAATCACCCTTCAGAAAATGTAATTATAGCCTGTGGTATCATAGGCATTGGTCATGTAATCGATGTCAAGCACTCTGCCGTCCTCTGCTGTGACCGATGCGATATCGAATCTCGGCTGGAGGTCTGAGATGTGCCTGCTCATGTAATCAGCGGCAGTTTTTATGATGCGTCCACGCTTCCGGCTGTCAACTGCCTCAAAGCCGGTAGCAAGGCTGTCGGGACGGCGTGTCTTCACCTCGACGAAGGCAATGAAGTCTCCGTTTTCGGCTATAATGTCGATCTCGCCGCCTTTTATGCGGTAATTCCTCGCACATATCCTGTATCCGAGCTTCGTGAGATGATCGCACACAGCGTCTTCTCCGAGCTTTCCTGTCTCATTTTTCGTCATGGTCTTCGAGGTTTTTCAGAAAAGTCCTGCGGTGTACGTCAGAGATGCCGTACTGTGCGAGCTTTTCGTAGTGGAGCTTCGTTCCGTAGCCTTTATGCTGGGCGAATGCGTACTCCGGATACTTCTTGTCGAGATCCTTCATATACCTGTCCCTTGCTACTTTTGCGAGGACGGAAGCTGCTGCTATGGAAGCCGAGACAGCATCGCCTTTCACGATGCACTGTGCCTTGCAGTCAAGCTCCGGAAGTCTGTTTCCGTCGATGAGAGCCATATCCGGCGAAACTCCGAGTCCTTCGACGGCACGCTTCATGGCGAGCATCGTCGCACGGAGAATGTTGAGCTTGTCTATCTCAGCGACGGAGGCTGTGGCTATACAGTACGCCTTTGCCTTTTCGATGATCTCGTCATAGAGCTTTTCCCTGCGGCTCTCGGAGAGCTTTTTGCTGTCGTTGAGGTAATTTATAAGCACTTCATCATCGAGAACGACGGCGGCGGCGTAGACATCGCCTGCAAGAGGCCCTCGTCCGGCTTCATCGACACCGCATATCACGGGATAAGTCTTCCGCAGGCTGCTGTCGTGATCAAACAGTTCCTTGTGGAGTATCACTCTCGGCATGGCTGCTCCTTTCCGGAGGCAGCTCCAGAGTGATCCTGCCGAGCTTTGCACTCCTGAATTCATCTATTACTGTTATTGCGGCTCTTTCGGTGTTGATCTCTCCGCCGGAGAGCATCATGCCACGCTTTCTGCCGACTTTTTCGAGGAGCGAGAGACCGTTCTCTCCCTCGTCGTATGTGATCTTGTATCTCTCGGTGAGCGAGGAGGGATAATTCTCTTTCAGGAAGAGCAGGAGCTTCATCGCAAGTGTCTCTATATCGAGGATATCGTC
>CADBQF010000265.1 GCA_902796705.1 Ruminococcus flavefaciens | reverse complement strand
ATTTTACATATTACAAAAGTTATGCTATACTTATATCATCAGATAAAACGGAGGTGAGTTTATGGCAAATGCTGCTGACAGAAAATCCGTTATCGCTGAAAATCTCGGTGATATCGGTCTGAACGAAGAAGACACCGAAAAATGTATCGGAATGCTCAGAGATGACGACCTGCCGGCTCTTGAGAGATTCCTCGGATCATACCGCAGATCGCTCCTCGAAAGCGTTCATGAATGTGAAAAACGCATAAGCTGCCTTGACTATCTCACCTACAATATCAGAAAAAACGGAGGTATATCATCATGAAAGACGCAACGCTCAATCTTACACAGGAATGGGACAAGACGTTTCCCAGATCAGAAAAGACCGACCACAGGAAAGTGACATTCCACAACCGCTACGGCATCACCCTTGCTGCTGATATGTATACTCCGAAAAATATATCCGGCAGGCTTGCGGCTATAGCTGTCTGCGGCCCGTTCGGTGCTGTCAAGGAACAGTGCAGCGGCCTTTACGCACAGACACTTGCAGAACGTGGATTCATCACTATCGCTTTCGATCCGTCGTTCACCGGAGAGAGCGGCGGTCAGCCAAGGTATGTTGCATCTCCCGATATCAATACAGAAGATTTTTCGGCGGCGGTTGACTTCCTTTCGGTACAGGAAAATGTCGATCCGGAACGCATCGGAATCCTCGGTATATGCGGCTGGGGCGGAATGGCTATAAATGCCGCTGCTATCGATACACGCATCAAGGCAACTGTCGCTTCTACCATGTACGATATGACGAGAGTAAATGCAAAGGGCTATTTTGACGAAGCCGACAATGCAGATGCACGCTTTGCAATGAAAAAGGCTCTCAATGAACAGCGTATAAAGGATTATATCTCAGGCGAATACGAACTCGGCGGCGGTGTCGTTGATCCTCTGCCGGAAGATGCTCCGTATTTCGTAAAGGATTACTACGATTACTACAAGACAGAGCGTGGATATCATGCACGTTCGCTCAATTCAAACGGCGGCTGGAACAAGACTTCATCGCTCTCGTTCATCAATATGCCTATCCTTGCGTATGCTCACGAGATACGTTCTGCTGTGCTTGTGATGCACGGAGAAAAAGCTCATTCACGCTATTTCGGTGAAGATGCCTTCAAGAAGCTCACAGGTGACAACAAGGAATTCCTCCTTATCGAAGGTGCATCTCATACCGACCTTTACGACGGCGGCAAGGATAAAGTTATCCCGTTCGACAAGCTCGAAGAGTTTTACAATAAATACCTCAGATAAAAGCTCTCACGCTGGAAAGGAGCATTTATGAAAAAGAACGTCCTCCTGCTGGCTGTATCCGCTGTAACAGCAGCTCTGACGGCTGCCTGCGGCGGCCTTTCCACGGCTTCATATCCGCAGGAAAGGGAAGGGAGCCTTTATTCATCATCTTCAGAAAAAAATACCGGAGCTGATACTATGGACATGACCGTGAACGGCAGAACATTCAGTATATCCCTTGAGCAGAACGAAACTGCCTCTGCCTTTAAGGAGATGCTCCCGCTCACGCTGGAGATGTCTGAACTCAACGGCAATGAGAAATACTATTACCTTGACCGTGATCTCCCTGTGCTGGAAGATTCAGGTCATATAACTGCCGGCGATGTCATGCTCTACGGCAGCAGATGTATCGTCGTCTTCTACAAGAGCTTCGATACGCCCTATTCGTATACAAAGATAGGACACATAGATGATTATTCCGCTCTTCAGGACGCACTCGGAAGCGGCAGTGTGAGCGTCACTTTCAGTCCTGCTGCCGGAAATGAGACAGCGTATTCCGTTCAGGACGTTTGCTGTTTGCAGGACTATATCCTCACCCGCCAGAACGATAATGACATTTCGGAAAAAGATTATGACCTCGACAGCGACGGTGCATGGACTGTCTTTGACCTTTGCATGATGAAAACGAATGCCGCTTCACAGCTCGAAGAAAGAAGCATCATCGTTTCGGATATAAACAGTCTTTCCGCTGCTTTGAAGAACGCTTCTCCGGGCGATATAATAAAAGTCGCTCCCGGCGTGTATGACTGCTCGGCTAAAACTCTTAAATCAGAAAATGACGGTACTTCATCTGCACCGATAACTCTGACCGCTCTTGATAAAAACGATCCGCCCGTGCTGAAAGGTGCTTCGACCGAACACGGATACGTCCTCCATATCCTCGGTGACTGGTGGGATATCGACAGCATCATCTGCACAGGCTGTCAGAAAGGCATTGTTCTCGACAATTCAAATAATACCGTCATCAGGAATTGTGAACTCCACACGCTCGGTGCGGAAGCCGTTGCCATACGTGACGGCAGTTCGTACTGTACCGTCGATTCGTGCTATATCCACGATACCGGTCTTGTATCTCCCGGCTACGGCGAAGGAGTCTACGTCGGAAGTGCGAAATCTACTACAGGATATGACCACAAGTGCGATCACAGCAGGATACTCCGCTGTACTTTCAGGAATGTCGCCGCTGAACACGTCGATGTCAAGGAATACACGACCGATACGGAGATAGCTTTCTGCACCTTTTACGGCGACGGTATGACCGGTGCGAACTATGCCGGAAGTTTCATCGACCTTAAAGGAAATGACTGCTATGTCCACGACAATACCGGCTACAGGAACGGAAATCCCAAGATCATTGCAGCTTTTGAGATACACGAACAGGCCGAAGGCTGGGGATATCATCATGTCTTTGAAAACAATACGGTCTACATGGATCAGCCATACGGTGCGGAGGATACGAGCCGCAGAATGTACGTCGTTGACGGCTGGTTCAGTGACTTCACCGTGAAGAACAATCTTGCCGACCTCGGAAACGGTCTCGTTCCGGCTGACTCATGGGAATTCTACAACTCCGATCATGTGACTTATGAATAACAGAAAAAAGGCTTCACTGTTTTGTGAAGCCTTTTGCTATAGAGAAAAAATCTTTTAAGGATATAAAGATCACTTAGATGATAATACGCTCGTTTTGAGCATGATGAGGTCAAAGACATCGATCACGCCGTCCTCGCAGATATCAGCGTTTTTCCAGTCAGTGATGACTGTTCCTGGGACAGATGTTATCCATTTTTGCAGGAGTACGGCATCTGAGATATTGCACTCTCCGTCGCCGTTTACATCGCCTTTGACGATATCGGCAGGTTCAGGGATATCCGTTCCGGAAGAACCGTTGTCCTGTGACTTCATTATGCCGGCGGACTTCATTACCTCAGCCTTTGCCTCCTCCGGAGACTGCGGTGTATAGCTGTATAGTTCGAGGTCGAAGTTATCGTATCCCTCTCCGCCGTCGATGAGATTCGGGATAGTAACGGATTCGTTCCTGCTCTGGACTATCTTGTATGCAAGACCTTCATCGGGCGTGCAGCCGTCAAATAAATCTCCGAACGACTTGATAGTTCCGGAATACTGGTCTTTGCCCATATTTATAGCATAGAGCGGAGAATTCGTCTTCTCGAAGTAGTTGTTCTCGGAGAAGACCTTTGAATTGTATGAAGCACAGATGCCGTACTCGCCGTTTGTGGAGAAGTAGTTATTGAAGGAATGGATATGAGCGTTTCTTGCACGGGGATTTCTGGACTGGGTATTGTTGAACCAGTTGTGATGATATGTAATGAAGTCCTGATGCTGATCGGCTTTTCCTCCGACAAGTGAAGTCTTGTGGCAGTCGATGAATTCGTTATACGAAACGGTAACATATTCCGACCATTTCATATCCACCGAACCGTCGCCCTCTGCCTTGTCAGCATCGACGTGACCGCCGCCTGCATATGCATTGAAGCCTTTTTCGATTGTTTTATTATGCACCCAGATATGCTCGGAGAGTATCTGTGCATTTCCGGTCATTGAGATGCCGTCATCGGGATAGTGACCGAGCCAGAGGTTGCGGACTTCACAGCTCGTACAGCGTTTCATCTCGATGCCCCAGTCTATGAGGTCTGTATCATCACCTATACCCTCGATAGTGACATTGGAGCTGTTCTGGAGGTAGAGCATATTCGAGCCGTCGTTGTGGCTGCCGTCATTCGGTACGACACCGGCAGGAACGTCAAGTTTTCCGACAAAGCGGAAGCATACATTCTTCGGCTTTGCACTGAAGAAAATATTATACAGACCGACTTTTCCGTTGTAGGTGATCGTATCCTTATTTTCGTTAGTGACGTATATGACAGTTACATCAGGTTTGAGAGTTCCGTCGTCATTATAAGCACCTATGCCGGAGTAATTATAATGAGCGTAGCCTGTTCTGTCGTAGGTGAGTGTGCGTACAGTACAGCCGGCAGTACCCTTGTCGCCCTTGATAGAGAGCGTATATGAGGTATCGCCTTTCAGTCCGGGAATGTCAACTCTTCCGTTCCTGACAAGCTCGCTGTCAACAGCCGTGAAGTCGGAGCTGCCGCTTTCTGCGTAGCTGACTGTTACGTTTCCGCCGATGATATTCGTATCCCATTCTGCATAGGCGGATTCAAACCAGCCCCCGCATAACGTTACGGCTTCCTGTTCTGATGCTGCAAAAGCACATATATCTGTCTGGACAGGAAGCGTGCAGAAATTCATCGGAGCTGTTACAGTGATAGCTGCTGCTAAGACTGCTGAGAATTTTTTGATGAAGTGAATCATTCATATCCCCCTTTAATTAAAGTATAGTTAAATAATAACAAAATCTGTTAAAGTTGTTAATGATTAATCACGCTTAATTATTGATTGAATATGCTTTTTTTGTTATTAAATTAAGCTGGAATTGTCAGAAATGCAATTTTATATCATTATACAGCAATATAATTATAAAAATACTATCGCATGATGAAATGAACTTGCGAAAATGAGATATGATTAAAGCATTTTTATTGAAGTTACACGTTGATATCAACGATATAAAAGACGTTTCCGGCATAATATACAAAAGACAGTATCTCAAAAAACATCGCTCGATATCTAAGTGACGAAAATTCTAAAAAACATTGACATATCGTGTATAATATGTTACTATTTGTTCAACAGGAATATTCGCCATATATGATACCGCAAGGTATACGACATTAAAGAATGGAGGAATCATCATGAAGAATTTCAGACGTTACAAGGCAGTTTTTGCAGCAGCTATCGCAGGTTCTGCACTTTTGGCAGTTCAGGCACCGGCAGCAGATGCAGCACCGCCGGATCAGGAGATACTTGCTGACGATCTTGTCGATGTCACCACGCAGTACGGTGATGTTAATTTCGACAGGTCTGTCAATATCTCCGACTCTGTCCAGATGCTCCGCTTCCTGCACGGAAATACCGGCAAGCTCGGAAACTGGAAGAATGCGGATATCAATTCAGATGAAGAAGTCGATATATTTGATTATATCCTTCTCAATCAGCAGATAACAGGTCAGTCAGAAAAGAAAGGCGGCACGCTCTCTGTCAAGGTCGTTGACATGATGACCGGCGAACCGCTCGTATCAGCCGGCGTTCATCTGTGGGGTTCGTGCAGCGACTACGCTTATTCCCTCGGAGACTGGACTTACACTCCGGAGGACGATACTGTCTTCTCAAATGTCCCTACCGGCGAGGACTATGTTTATTATATCGATCTTGATAACCTCCCGGAAGGTTACGGAAACAAGTACGGCAACTGGGATCAGCAGCTCAGTTTCTCTTATGACGGAACGGAAGACAAGGAAGTCGTCGTGCGTGTTCTTGCTGATGATACCGAAAGGAATGTGCATTTCGGCGTGTTCAACTGGTCAGAGGGCAAGGAGAGAGAATACTGGTCTGTGATCGACATAACAGACAAGAACGGCGAGCCGTATTATCCCTATCTCCATACATCTGATATAGCTCTCCCGGACGGAGAATATCACGCTGAACTCAAAATGTTCGACTATCCGCTCACTCCGCTCGATGTTGACGGCGAGTTCGCTGATATGCTCAGAGAAAGATATCCGGATATAGAATTCACCGACAAGAGCGGCGGCATCGACTTCACCGTCAAGAACGGAAAAGCCGATAAGGAACTGCGTTTCGATCTCGCTCCTATCATGGGAAAAGGAAACAAGGTAACTGTAAACTGTATCGATACTTCAACAGGTCAGCCGCTCGAAGGCGTGGAGATCTCACTGACAGAAGCTCCCGACAGCTACGCCAAGAAGATCGGTTCATGGACTTCCGATGCCAGCGGAACAACATCTTTCGATGATCTCTACTTCACCGGCGAAAAGGCATACAAGATAAGCGT
>CADBQF010000264.1 GCA_902796705.1 Ruminococcus flavefaciens | reverse complement strand
ATTTTCCTGTGAAGCGGTATTTACGGCAGAAGTTTCCGTTTCGGCCGCTGTAGTTTCTTCCGTCGGTTCATAATCAGTTCCGGGCTGTCCGGAAGGTTTCGACGGAGGTTCTTCCAGTCTCCTGTCATATCCGAACTTTTTGCGGAAATCCTCATTATCCGGCGGAGTGAACGTGAACCGTGCATTCACCTCGTCATACTCCACACCGGAGGCGATATTCTCCAGCACAACGAGCGTCTGTTTTTTCATAAGCTCCTGTGTTATGACGTTTATCGAGCCAAGCACTGCAATGAATATAGCAAGGAGTATACTTATTATAATGCCGAAAAATCTGAACTGTGCCTTTCTGAACACAAGTATACACCTCCTTATTCAAGGGAATAGCCGATACCTCTTGCCGTTTTGATCTGCACCGGTGCGGAGATCACCGAGAGTTTCTTCCTCAGGAACGATATGTATACTTCTATATTATTGTATTCCACATCGCTCTCATATCCCCATATCTTCTCGATGATACGCTCTTTCGGCAATATCTGGTGCGGATTTGATATCAGCAGTTCCATTATGTGGTATTCTTTCAGGCTGAGTTTGACATCATTGCCTTTCCATATTATAGAGCAGGTGTTTTTATTGAGTTCAAGTCCGTTATAGGCGAGTTTGTTCTCGTTGACGATCTCCCCACGGCGGCGAGTCAACGCACGCACTCTCGCAAGGAGTTCGCCTGTCACGAAAGGCTTCGTCAGATAGTCGTCAGCACCGCAGTCAAGTCCGTTTATCTTGTCCTCGATCTCGCTTCGTGCCGTCAGCAGAAGCACCGGCGTGGATATCTTCTCCGCACGAAGGTTACGCAGGATATCGATGCCGTTCATGCCCGGAAGCATTATATCAAGGATTATACCGTCATAAACTCCTGTCATAGCATTATCAAGTCCCTCGATGCCGTCATACGACGTATCGACGGTGTACATATTCCTTTTCAGGATCTCCGTAAGTGCATCAGCAAGCTGCACTTCGTCTTCAACAACAAGCAGTCTCATATGATTACCTCCCATTCTCATAGGGCATATTTCCCCTATCTTACATATATTATACCACAAATTCTTTAAATAAGCTTAAAACTGCCGGAATTTTCTTTCTATTAATTAGGAAAAAATTCATCGCCATTTTTGTGCATTACAACGTTTTTATTAAAAAAACCAATAATAATATTGACTCTGTTATCGTTTTATGATAAAATAATTTTTGAAGTAAAATCAAGGAGGGACGATCGTTATGTTATCACCCGCAGAACGAAAGAAAAAAAATTTCGCCAAGTCTCTGCTTCCGTCATTTACAGCCGAAATGAAGAAATATGAGGAACTCTATCAGCTCTTTGCAAATGACGGCTACACCAAAGAATTATGCGACCTTTTTGCCGACCAGTTCGTGAATGAAGTGAAAAAGCCTGCACACGACGATATCATCGCAGCAGCTTCTTTATATAACAGAGTCTACGACCATAAAAGTGCCGAATTCTACCTCGAAATGCTCAGCGAGAAGAAGATGAGCAGCGACGACAAATTCGCATGGTGCGTGGAAATGCTCAAGACAATAAGTCTTCTCGGCCGCTGGCGTGACGCTGAGGACTTCCGCACTGAAAATATCAATTTCATGCAGAATTACGCTGCCAAAAAGCCCCTTGACGAAATGGCTGATATGTATATCTCCCTCGCTCTCGCTGACTGTGCGGCAAAACGCTATCCGGAAGCTCTCAAGCTCCTGAAATTCGGCTACAAGCCGCATGGCAGGAACGACACGTCTCTTCTGAAGATCTTCATCACCGTCGTTTATATTTTTGCACGTTCCGGAGATGAGGAAGGACTCGAAGGTGCTGTGAGCAACGCTCTCGGCTGTCTGAAGCTTTTCAGCGGATATGATTTCGCATGGACGAAGGAATATTACGAGAAGTGCGTATCAGACGCAGCACAGGGAATATTATAAGCACACCAGGCAGGAGCAGAAACTTCTGCCTGTTTTATCGCTTTTAAAAATAGCTGATGTTTTCTGAAAAACGTATTCACAATGCTTTTGTTGTTATATTTATCTTTAGATATGATATTTTATCTATCATTTTGGGTTTATCAAAAAGTTACGTGAAATAATCATCTTTAAATTCTGTTCTTACGGAAATTACAACAATCCACACCGCATATATTTGTAGAATTTGTATATAAAGTTTATCAGTTACAAAATTAACAGATTATTAATTTGATTTTTTGACGATATTTTCGCAAAAAAGTCCTAATTTCAGGCAATATTATCAATTGATTATCTCATTGATTTGACTTAT
>CADBQF010000263.1 GCA_902796705.1 Ruminococcus flavefaciens | reverse complement strand
AGGGTTTTCCCCAATAGAAGACATAAACTTCTTTATCACTGCTGGAGCGAGTTGATGATCTCTGATGTTGTCGGGAGCTGTGATGCTTTGAGCGTCTTTGCTTCTACCATTTGGATAGCAAGAGCATCTGTCGGAGTCACGCCCTTGGGATTATCTACGCAGTCAGCGTTTTTAAGTCCCTGCGGTGTGATGATATACTTCTCCGGATTTGCCTGATTCTGCATAATGAGAACAGCGTCCGAGATATCGACTGTTCCGTCGCAGTTCGCATCGCCGCAGAGGACATCGCTCGTTCCGCCTGATGCAGAATAGACATTTGCCACCATAGTTTCAGCCCATGTCTTTCTCATAGCGTCGTATCCCTCCGAAGACGGGTGGACTCCGTCCTGACTGAGAAGATCGGGATTTTCACGGAAGAACTTGTCAAAATCCGGGCCGTGAACGATCTTGTCGCCGTATTCCTCCCAGAGCTGATCTATCTTTGCATTGTAGTCATCAAGATAGGAATTGACACCGGATTCCGTAGCGTAGGGAATTTTCGGGAGTACCGGTATCTTACCGAGAGCGAGGACGGCATCTATCATGTACTTTGTATTCTCGTAATATTTTTCAGCACCGGTCTGATTTCCCCATGCGTCGTTAGTTCCGTAGGCGATGCTGACGAAATTGACGGGACTGCCCTTTAGCCAGCGGTCGATATTGTTTCTTCCGTCAGTTGAAGTTATACCGCCGATGCCGCCGTTTTCCTGTATCGGGAAGAATCGCTCGTCGAGGGAATTCACATACGTTGCGAAGCCCGTGCCGTAGCAGTTGTTCATACCGCCTGCCGTAATGGAATCACCGAAGAATATCCACGTATCGGAAACTCCGTCTGAAACGCTGTGGATATCGAGATTCACGCTTGCCTGCGAGCCTTCTTTTCCGTCGGCTTTGGAGATGTTCATTCTTATCCAGTTATAGCCTTTCATATCGACGAGATGCTGTCTTGAACTGAGGGTATTGTTCTCGACGGTATCAACGACTTTCCAGCCGTCGGAGGGATAATCACCGCCGGGAGCTGCATTTACTTCGATAGTATAATCAGAGGGTTCCATATTTCTTGAAACGTAATTGCCTATAGCATCGTAGGAGCTTGTATTGTACCATACGGCGATGACTTTGCTCCTCTGCTCCTCCGGAACGCCGGAGAGGTCGTAGGCGAGGTAATCGGGCGACTGACCGAACCAGAACGAGAAGTAGTGTTCGTCGTTAGCCGCTGATGCAGTAGCCGGATTATTGCCTGAATAAGCCGGAACGTTCCTGCTGATGACGGGATCGGGTATCACCTGTGCGTGAGAGAGCTGACTGACAGCAGCGGAAGCACAGAGAGTCCCGGAGATCACAGCAGGGAGTATTTTTTTCATTATCTTTTTCATTTTAAATTCCTCCTGACCATGTTATCCGCAGGGCGGATATATTAATAAGTGTATATATATTATATCACAAATGAAGAATATTTTCAATAAAAATAATAAAAAAGCGGCGAAGCCGCCATAACGGGAGTCAAGAGGGACAATGTCCCTTTTGCAGGGGGTGAACGAGGGGGACGGAGTCCACCTAAAAAGGTAGCAAAGCGGCGTAGCTCGCTTTGCGGCTGTTCCGGACTTACTAACCCTCAAGCAGAAAAACACCGCCGCCCTAACAAAAACCGCCCCGATACAATATCAGGGCGGTCTTATTCATATCAAGATATAATTATCCTATATTCTCACTGTTGGAGTGAGTTGATTATCTCAGAAGTTGTCGGGAGCTGTGATGCTTTGAGCGTCTTTGCCTCTACCATCTGGATAGCGAGAGCATCTGTCGGAGTTACGCCCTTGGGATTGTCTACGCAGTCAGCGTTTGCAGCTCCGGTCTTTGAAAGAACGTACTTCTCCGGATTTGCCTGACTCTGCATTATCAGAACTGCATCAGAGATGTCAACAGTTCCGTCGCAGTTTGCATCGCCGCAGAGAGTTCTTTCCGGAACATCAGGATCTTTGGGTTTTGATGTAGTCGTAGTAGTTGTGACATAAAAGGATGTTGTTGTGGGTGAAGTCGTAGTGATAGTTCCGGACGTAGGATCAACGATCACCGGCTCGGAGTTTTTGCCCTTTGTGCCGCCGTCGAGGTTGCTTCCCTCCGTTGCAGCGTAGCTTGAATAGAACTCGTTGAGTGAGAGTCCGTTGTCACCGAGAGCTACCTGATGATCGAGACCGATGTATTTTCCGCTCGTCTGTGTCTGCCAGAGCGATTTCTCGAAGAGTCCGTACTTAGCCTCGTCCCAGTTCTTGAACTGAGTATCGAGAAGTCCGCCTGTATCGCCGGAGTTAGGATTGATACACCAGAAAGTATGGTTGATGTGGTTGTTTATCATGTATTCACGGAGGAGAGTCATCCACTTCTGGTTCTTTCCGCTGTCCATATGACCGCCCCACTCACCGATGAGGAGGGGAGCGATATTTTCCTTATTGATATAAGCCCATGTATCGTACCAGTAGTCAGCAAGGAGCGTATCTGTATTGAAATCCTTTGCGAACCATGTCTGATCGTAAACAGACGGGCCGTAGTCGTGCGGTGAATAAACTATCTGTGAAGAGTTCGGGAGAACGGGGAGGTCTTTTACGCCTCTGAGGTTTCCGCCCCACCATGCACCGTACCACTGCTCTTCACCGGGCTTAGGCTGGAACTTATCAGGCATATTCCATGTAACGTTCTTGTCAGTCATAGGAGACTGCTCGATTCCCTCGATGAGGATAAGAGCGTGGGGGTTTACATTGAGAATGGACTTTGCACATTCTTCTGCTGAATATTTCCAGTTGTTCTTGTCAGTGGAATCGTCCCACTTAGCCATGAAAGCCGGGCAGGTATTTCCGCTGTAGCCACGCTTTCCGTGCGGCTCGTTCTTGAGGTCGTAAGCGATGATAGTATCGTCGTCCTTGTACTTTTCAGCGAGCCATGTGATAGAATCCTTCCAGTCGTCCCATGTTATTTCCTTTTTGGAGAAATGACCTACAGCCATATTGTCGCAGTCTTCTGCGGTAGGCTCGTAGTACCAGAGAGTATAGTTATGGCCGGAGTTGTGTGAAGCCGGGCTGTGAACGTCGATAAGAGCCTTGATGCCGTACTTCTTGCACTTCTGCATGATGACATCGAATATCTCCATTGAGTTCTTTGCAGTCTTTCCGTCTTCCTGTACGAAGTCCTTGTTGATATTGCCGTATTTTCCGGCGGGAGTGACCGTGCCGTCCTCACCTACAACGTCCTTGGGAGGATTGTAGCTTGCCTGTATGGAAGATACAGGGAGCGGCTCGCCGTTCATCCATGAGAGCAGAAGCTCCGTGGAGATAGGGAATCTGATGATATTGATACCGTGGTCAGCGACATCTTTGAGCATATCATCGACATCTCTTGCGTAAAGGCCGTGAGGCACGTTCTCGGTGCAGTTGAGTCCGAACCAGTTGGCACCGGTGAGCCAGACCTCATTTCCGTTCATGTCGTAGAGTCTGCTTCCGTTTGTGTGGAGCCAGTCATCGTGGCAGTCATCGACGGCATAGGCAGTTGCCGGCTGCGACACAGATGCAGGATAAACAGGCAGACCTGCTGCTGTTACAGCTATAGCTGAAAGCAGAGCTGTTGCAGTCCTTTTTAAATTCTTCATAATAATTACCCCTCTCAGGTGCGTATAAGCACCGGTAAATTATGACAGGGTTTTCCCTTGCCATACATATGATATCATGAAAATGTGTGATTGTAAATATATTTTTTTATATATCAGCCGATATATTCAAAATCGCTGTTTACCGGGAAGGCGTTGATAGTTTTTGCTTCGTACATCTGTATAGCGAGAGCATCAAGGCCGGTCACGCCGTCGCCTCTTTCGCATACGTCACCGAGGTCAAGGCCTGCCTTTGAGATAGTATACTTCTCCGGATTGGCGAGGTACTGCATTATGAGAACAGCGTCGGAGATATCGACATTGCTGTCGCAGTTGGCATCACCGAGCCTGCCCTGAACGTCGTGATTCGTAGAAGTCGGATCGGGAGTCTTGCCGGTGGGGTTCTGCTGTGAGGTCGGCTCAGTTATAACGGGCGTGCCGCCTGTCTTTGTGCCGCCGTCGAGGTTGCTTCCCTCAGATGAAGCGTAATTCGTATAGAAATCATTGAGCGAGATACCGTTCACGCCGAGAGCAGTCTGGTGGTCAAGGCCGATGAACTTCTTTGAAGTCAGAGTCTTCCAGATAGCCGGGTAGTAGTAGGTATCGTACTTTTCCTTATCCCAGTTGATAGTGGTCTTAGCGAGCATAGTGCAGTCAGCCTGACGTGTAACGCCGAACTGGATATCCTTCCACAGTCCGCCTGTATCGCCGGAGTCGTCGTTGAGACACCAGAAAGTGTGGTTGACGTGGTGCTTTATCATATAGTCACGGATAAGACCGAGCCACTTTGCATTCTGTTCAACTTGTTCAAGCGAAGTAGCCGGAGCAGCCATGATAGCGGCATCGTCCACGCCGGAGGGGATACGTCCGCCCCATTCGCCGATGAGCAGGGGAGCGATATCCTTTTCAACGAGGTAAGCCCATGTATCGTACCAGTAATCGTCAAGGAGAGTCTGTTCGGTGAAGTCCTTGTGGAACCATGTCTGATCGCTTACTACCGGGCCGTAGTCGTGGGGCGAGTAGACGATCTGACTTGTACCGGAAGCCGGTTTTACGGGATATTTGGCAACGCCACGGAGATTTCCTCCCCACCATGCACCGTGTCCCTCGAAGCCTTCAACGCCTTCGATGAGGATAAGGGCATTCGGATTCTTTTCGAGGATAGCATCAGCACAGTCCTGAGCGGCTTTCTTCCAGTTGTTTGGAGCGTCTGAATCGTCCCATATAGCGTCGATCGGAGCACCGCCGTACTTGCTGTGCGGCTCGTTCTTGAGGTCGAAGCCGATGAGGGTATCATCGCCCTTGTAGTGGTCGGCACACCATGCGAGAGTCTCTATCCAGACATCGGTAGTGACGGTGACGTTCTTTCCGTCCCTGCCCTTGAAGCTCTTGCCGTACCAGAGGCCGTAGTTATGGCCGGAGTTATTTGATTCCGGGCTGTGGATATCGATGAAAGCCTTAACGCCGTACTTCTTGCATTTTTTGAGAAGCACATCGAAGACCTGCTGGCTGTTCATGACGCTTCCGTCGGGGTTGATGAGGTCAACGTTTATGGGATAATTGGGATCGTCGTTAGGGTTTACGCTTCCTATAGGATCGGGATCGCCTACCATCCAGTTATAGAGAAGCTCAGTGGAAACGGGAAGACGGAGGACATTCACGCCGTGGTCAGCGATATCCTTTACCATATCATCGATATCGCCGCTCCAGAGGTAATGCGGAACGCACTCGGTGCAGTTGAAACCGAACCAGTTGGCACCGGTGAGCCATACTTCGTTTCCGTTCATGTCGTAAAGGCGGCTTCCTTTGGCGTGTAACCAGTCGTCGTTCGTATCGTCAGCGGCAAAGGCTGTATCCAGCGGAGCGGTGACGGTGGACGAAAACGGAACTGCTGAAACAGTCATCACGGCAGCAGAGCAGAGTGCTGCAAAAATCTTAGTAGTTTTCTTCATAATTTTTCCCCTCTCATGGTACATTTTTATGTACCTGTTATTATGATAATTGTACCATTTACCGCCGATAAAGTCAATAGAAGCGTATGATTTTTAAGAATCCGCAAAAGTAAACAAACTGTTACAAAGCTAATTGATTTTTTTCGGTTTGTTATGATAAAAACAGACACGGGCAGTCCCTACAATTCAAATATGTCCAAGGTTGCTTTGCTTGAGGCTCAGTAAGTCCAGACCAGCCGCAAAGGTTCGCTTCGCTGCCTTTGCTACGTTCTTAGGGGACTCTGTCCCCTCATGCACCCCTGCAAAAGGGACATTGTCCCTCTTGACTCCCATTATGCCGGCTTCGCCGGTTTTTTATTTTTTTATTTTTATATTATTTCTCTTTGCTTGCTATTTACTCCAGAATATGATATAATAATATCCGTGTACTATTACTAAGGAGTGTGTCAGCAGATATATGAAATATATCAGAAAGGAAATCGACGGCGGTATAGGCATCACTTTCGTCATGGACGAGAAGTT
>CADBQF010000262.1 GCA_902796705.1 Ruminococcus flavefaciens | reverse complement strand
GTGCCGGGATTGCTCTCAAACAACGCAAAAAGGAGACTAAGCACCTGTTCACAGCTCGTCGGCGGTACTGTTTCGGGAGATACCCTGAGCGTTACATCGATAACGCCCTTGTCGTCTACGATAGACGCAAGAGAAGCATTGTCCGCATACTGCCCGAAAATGCCTATAAGCACGGCATTTGTGAACTTTATCCTTGCAGTATTTTCCATATCATTCATGATGTTCTGTCTCAGGCGAGAGCTGCTTTGAGAGCCTCGGTCTTGTCTGTTCTCTCCCATGCAACGCCGAGTTCCTCACGTCCCATGTGGCCGTAGGCAGCAAGCTTCTGATACTGCGGCTTTCTGAGTTCGAGAGTCTCGATGATAGCTGTCGGACGGAGATCGAATACCTTGTTTACAGCCTCGGAGAGCTTATCCTCATCTACCTTGCCTGTGCCGAACGTATCAACGAGTATGGATACCGGCTTAGCTACGCCGATAGCGTATGAGAGCTGTACCTCACACTTGTCAGCAAGTCCGGCAGCAACGATGTTCTTTGCGATATAACGTGCTGCATAAGCTGCACTTCTGTCTACCTTCGTCGGATCCTTGCCGCTGAAAGCTCCGCCGCCGTGACGTGAATATCCGCCGTATGTATCAACGATGATCTTTCTGCCTGTAAGTCCGCTGTCTCCCTGAGGGCCGCCTACAACGAATCTGCCTGTCGGGTTGATGAAGAACTTGGTGTTCTCATCAAGGAGTTCAGCCGGGATAACTGCCTTTATTACGTATTCCTCGATATCACGGCGTACCTGCTCAAGAGAAACATCTGCTGAATGCTGTGAAGAAACAACTACCGCATCTACTCTTACCGGCTTGCCGTTGTCATATTCGATAGTTACCTGAGATTTTCCGTCAGGTCTGAGGTAGCGGAGAGTGCCGTCTTTTCTCACTTCTGTGAGTCTGAGAGAAAGCTTGTGTGCGAGAGAGATCGGGAGCGGCATGAGTTCGGGAGTTTCATTGCAGGCATAGCCGAACATGATTCCCTGGTCTCCTGCACCGTTTGAAAGTCCGTCGTTCTCGTCGTCTTTTTCTCTGTATTCAAAAGCCTCGTTTACGCCCATAGCGATATCAGGCGACTGCTCGTCGATAGTTGTAAGGACTGCACAGGTGTGAGCATCGAAGCCGTACTTTGCTCTGTCGTAGCCGATATCGCTTACGACCTTGCGAGCTATCTTCGGGATATCTACCTTGGCAGTAGTTGAGATCTCGCCCATGCACATTATCATACCAGTAGTAACGCAGGTCTCGCAGGCTACACGTCCGTATTTGTCCTGTTCAAGGATAGCGTCAAGGACTGCATCTGAGATCTGGTCGCAGATCTTATCGGGATGTCCTTCCGTTACTGATTCTGATGTGAAAAATACTTTGCTCATTAAAAAACCTCCTGAAAAAAATAAAAGCGTCCCTGCCGGAACGCTCTGATTACTGAAAATCCTCATCTTCCGGATAAACCGCAGGAATTAGCACCTTGGCTCTTACAGTCAGGTTGCCGGGCTTCACAGGACCTGTTTCCTCCGCCGCTCTTGATAAGGTTATGAGTATATTATATATCACCGATAGGATTTTGTCAATAGAAATCGGGAAATGTTAACCGTGGTTAATCGGTTTTCTGCTATATGTAATATCTATTACTGATAATAGTTATACGCTGCTTTCTGCGGTGGCATCTGCCGCTTCAAGTTTGTGGATTTTGTTAATTGACAAGTTTACTGAAATATAAGATAATATATATGTATAAAAGATAAAGGACGTGCTGTATTTGAAAAAAAACATATCAGGTCTTGCTGCCGTTATCACACTTGTTTCATGCGGAAATACGAATGCCGGGCAGGAACTCAAAGAGCCTGTCCCAAGACAGATAACAACATCTGATCAGGCAGAAGCGTGGACAGTTAATTCGGGAGACTATGATTATTCGGCATCTCACGCAGGACAGAAAGTCATTCTCGATGTGCCGTATTATTCCCAGAAGAAATATCCCACCGGCTGCGAACTCGTAAGCACATCTATGGCTCTTGCGTATACCGGTACTATGATAACCGCTCAGGAACTCGTTACCGAAGGCTACATCGAAGCTGTCGATTTCTACTCGAAAAAAGGTGACAAAACTCTCTACGGCGGCGATCCGAACAAGGTATTCATCGGCGATCCGCTCAAAGAAGACGGCTACGGCTGCTTCTCCGGAGCTATCGTTTCCGCACTTGAAAAGCTCCTTCCCTCAAATAAATATGAAGTAAAAGACCTCACCGGCACAGAACTAAACGACCTCTGCCGCCTTTATATAGATAAGGATATCCCCGTCATTGTGTGGGCGAGCCTTGATATGAAGCCGACTTTCCGCTCCGAAAAGAACAGTTGGACTATAGAGGAGACAGGCGAGAAATTCACATGGATCTCAAACGAACACTGCCTCGTCCTCGTCGGATATGACGATGATAATTACTATTTCAACGATCCCCAGAAAGGCAGCGGCACTCCCTACAAAAGAAAAGTCGCTGAAAAACGCTACAAAGAACTCAATCAGCAGGCAGTCGCCGTCATCGAAAAATAGAAGTTTATGTCTTCTATTGGGGAAAACCCTTTTGAAAAAGGGTTCTTCCCCAAACCCCTTTCCTAAAACTTTCAGCGTAAAATTTCC
>CADBQF010000261.1 GCA_902796705.1 Ruminococcus flavefaciens | reverse complement strand
TCCCGTCAGGGGAAATTTTACGCTGAAAGTTTTAGGAAAGGGGTTTGGGGAAGAACCCTTTTTCAAAAGGGTTTTCCCCAATAAAAAAGGTATAAAGTTCTTTATCAGTACCGATATTATTATTTTATCTGCCGGCGACGATGTCGATGAGGCTCTGGTAGATCCATGCTGATTCGCTTGCGAAGTTGAACTCGAAGTCGGAGGGGTTCTGTATCTGCATAACGACTATGTAAGAACCTGTGCTGCCGTAATTGCTGTAATCGTTGTATACAGGCTTTTCGGCTGTGCGGTCGGCGTTGTTTTTCAGGATTCCTGTAACGTAGAGGATATCATCGCCGCCTGTCTCGGCAGTTCCGGTCTTTGCGTAGACTGTGTAGCCGTTCTCGTAGAGTCCGAGGTTATCGGCAACGCCTTTCATGCAGTCGATTATATTCTGTCTGCAATTCACGGGTATCATAGCGATCGTATCGTATGCAGCAGAACCTCTGCCGGTCATTGTCATATCGTTCGTATCGACTATCTTCTGAACGACAAAAGGCTTGACCATTTCACCGAAGATAGCTTCTCTGCCAAGTGCGGCAAGGAAAACAGGAGTCGTGGTGACATAGGACTGACCGAAAGCACTTCTTCTCAGGTCGTCGTTGCAGTATATCTCGATATTGTTCGAGAGCGTACCGAAATCGCAGTAGATATCATTTCCCACGCCGAAGTGGAAAAGGCTGTTCAGTTCACGCAGAGATGTATCTGCACCGAGCTGGTCGAAAACTTTTGCGAAGTAGATATTGCTCGATGTGACGAATGCGGAATAGAGGTCACGTTCAGCTATCGGGTAATAGGGATTCGTGTCGTGATCCCAGTTGACTATAGTAGCACCGCTGTCAGTCCATGTTCCCTCGTCGTAGAGGACGGTAATGTCGTTCTTGTCAGCGATGACCTCCGACATTATCTTGAAGCACGAACCGGGAGTTGCATTTTCGAGAGCTTTGTTCGAGAAAGCTCCCCAGCCGACATATTCGGCATATGAAGGATCGTTCATGAAAGCACCCGGATCATATGAGGGGTACGAGACCTCCGCCATGATGCTTCCGTCAGTTCTCATTACAACGACAGAACCGACGATATTCGTATTTTCCATGAACTGATAGATATCGTTCTGGACATCTCCGTTTAGTGTGAGCTGAACTGACTGACCGGCGTTCTCGTTTCCGTTCACGGGAGTTGCATTGCGTGTGCAGAGTATATCCTCAAGCACATAGTCAAGTCCGTTTGAAGCCTCATTGAGGATATTTGCGAACGATATCGCATAGCCGTCAGAAGCGGCACGGTATACTGCACCGTCGCTGTCCCTTTCGCTGTACATCAGCAGTTCGCCGTTTGTGTCGTAGATATTGCCCTTTGAAGCACCGTTTCCGGAGCGGTGCGGTCTTGCCGGGGCAGAAGGTACAGTGGCATCTTCAGCCGTTGTGACCTCTGTTTCAGCAGAGATATCATTCCCGTCACCGGTGGTGTTTTCAGAGGTAGTGCCGTCAGTTACAGTGGTGTCGGTATTATCTGTTTCAGCCGGAGGGCTGTTTTCCTCTCCGACTACGCCTTCCTGAACGACTATTACCGGAACGGCAGTATCGTCTTCAGAAGAGGACTGCTTTTCCGAGCCGCAGGAAGTGAACACAGCCAGAAGTGAAGCCGAGGCTATCACGGCTGTGATCCTTGTTTTAAGTGATCCCATTCTATTATGTCCCTCCGAAAGAAAGTGTTGATGATCTTTTATGCCGGAACAAATTTTTCTCCGGTTTTATATACACTATTATTATACTCCATATCTTAAAGCAAGTCAACAGTACTGCACACATTATCAGCGTTTTTTACAATAATGTATGATATTTTATATTCGTATAGCATATTTTAGTATATATCCTGAACAGATCCTCAATATATACATTCGTAAAATAAAGGCAAAAGCGGACTGATTGACGGCGGATATCTGATATATTTTTATTTTAACCAAATATCCGGCTCATGCGTAAAAAATCCCTGCCGGAACACGTATAACAGCGGCCGGCAGGGATATTCATTGATATATCATTTGAGGAAGCCGTTGATTATCTGCTCCTCTGCCTCCTGTTCTGTCAGACCGAGAGTCATGAGCTTGATGAGCTGTTCGCCGGCGATCTTTCCGATAGCGGCTTCGTGGACGAGTGAAGCATCGACGCTGTTTGCTTCAAGTGAAGGTACAGCGAGTATCCTGCCGTTGTCCATGATGATAGAATCGCACTCTGTATGGCCTGTGCAGGCTGTATTTCCAAGCACGCAGAGGTCGAGCTTCTGATAGCTGTCATCTCGTGCAACAGAACGTGAAACTACATCGGCACTCGAACCCTCTTCATTGAGCGAAACTTTATAGATGCTCTCGGCACGCTGTTTTCCGTGAGTCATAAGACGCTCATGGACTATGAGTTTAGCGTCCTTTTTGAGTTCAGCGACAGTTGTTCTGCTGGTGGAGTCAACGCCTTTTATCTGTACCATTTCGAGTTCGGCGGTACTTCCCTCCTCCAGGTACATCTCGGTAACGGGATTGAGGATACGCTGACCGCTTCCGTCGCCTGAACCGTAGTGCTTCTCGACGTAGCGTATCTTTGAATTCTTGCCGACGAAGAAACGGTGTACTCCGTCATGCTGTGAATCCTGCGAGCCGCAGTTGTCGATACCGCAGCCGGCAACTATGAGGACATCGCAGTCCTCGCCTATATAGAAATCATTGTAGACAGTTTCCTTTAATCCGCTCTCGCTGAGGACTACCGGGATATGGACGCTCTCGTTTTTAGTGCCGTCCTTGATGCGGATATCGATGCCGCTGACATCTGTTTTGGACTTGATATCGATATTGGCTGTAGTATTTCTGCCGACCGATTCGCCGTTGGCACGGAGATTGTACGCACCCTCCGGTATATCGTGGAGATCAGCGACCTCCTGAAGTAATCTTTTCTGTACGGGATCCATTGGTTTCATACAGCTACCTCCTTATGAAAGCTTTTTGCAGGCATTGAGAGTATAGCCCTTGCCGGTGATCTCCGGAAGGACTTCTTCCCTTGAACCGTGGCGGACTACATTTCCGTCTGCGAGGACGATTATCTCGTCAGCGATATCAAGTATCCTCTCCTGGTGAGAGATGACGATGATAGTGCGTCCGGGAGCTGTATTTCTCATATTCTCGAAAATGCGGATAAGGTTGCTGAAGCTCCAGAGGTCGATACCGGCTTCAGGCTCGTCGAAGATAGCGAGTTTCACATTCCTTGCGAGTATGGTAGCTATCTCAATTCTTTTGAGTTCTCCGCCGGAGAGCGAAGCATTTACCTCACGCTTGATGTAATCCTTCGCACAAAGGCCTACCTCCGAGAGATACACGCAGGCATCTGAAACGGAGAGCTGTTTTCCGGCTGCTATGCGGAGAAGATCGTAGACAGTGAGTCCCTTGAAGCGTACCGGCTGCTGGAATGCGAATCCGATGCCCATTCTTGCACGCTCTGTTATTGACGCATTCGTTATATCCACGCCGTCGAGGATTATCTGACCGGAGGTACACTTTTCGATACCGGCGATAAGCTTTGCAAGTGTGGATTTACCGCCTCCGTTAGGGCCTGTTATAACGATAAATTTATTATCATCAGCTTTGAACGAGAGATCGTTGATGATCTCGTTTTTCTCATTTGAATTCTCAGCCGTGAACGAAATATTTTTCAATTCAAGCATTTTTATCCTCTCTTCCTGAAAGACAAGTATTGCAGGCGTCAGAATGCCCTGACGCTGATATTATTATTGGTTATCTGTAAAATCTATAACGTATGATAATATTATAACACATTAATCGCTCCCGGTCAATCCTGTAAACCTTATGCAAGAGAGGTATGACAGTTAGCATTCACAAACTATATTCAAAAAAATGATACCCATAAACGGGTATCAAAAGAAAGAATGAATGAAAGAAAAGAAGAAAGATATTTAAACATACTGAGGTATGAAGATGTCTTATCGGATCAATATATCAGACACCAAAGAGTAGCTGGTCGTATGCGGGGAAGGGCCAGTATGAAGCGGCTGTGACTGTCTCGGCTTTATCTGCGGCGGCACGGAGTTTATCCATAGCCGGGAGGACTGTATCTCTGATAAATTCAGATGCGGTCACGATAACGTCGATAGTTCTGAATTCTGCGACGGCTTCTTCGAGAGCAGATGCGGCTGAATCCATTTCGTCGATCATCTCGGAGAGTCCGGAAACGAGCTTTGTCTCATAGCGGCAGGCTGCATCTGAGATGCTCTTCTTGACAGCTACGGCAGAAGCGGTATCAGCGGCGAATTTAGCTACAGCAGGGATTATCTCCTTGCGTGCCATATCGATCATCGTAGCGGCTTCGATGTTGACTGTCTTGATGTAGTTTTCGAGCATGATATCACGGCGTGAGAATATCTCGGCTTCGGTGAAGATGCCGTGCGAAGTGAGCATATCGACATTTTTCTTGTCGCAGATATGGGGCATTGCATCTGCTGTCGTTTTGAGGTTCATGAGTCCACGCTTTTCAGCCTCGGCTATCCATGAATCGTCGTAGCCGTTGCCGTTGAAGATTATCCTCTTATGCTCCTTGATAGTACGCTTGATAAGTTCATGGAGAGAAGCATTGAAGTCAGATACGTTTTCAAGCTCGTCTGCAAACTGTCTGAGGACTTCTGCAACAGCGGCATTGAGGTGGATATTTGCACAGGAGATGCTGTTCGATGAACCGAGCATACGGAACTCGAATTTGTTTCCGGTGAATGCAAAGGGCGATGTACGGTTGCGGTCGGTCGAATCCTTGCTGAATTTAGGGAGAACATCGACACCGAGCTGCATTTTCTCCTTCTTTGTGCCGCCGTAGGGAGTATCTGTCTCGATAGCATCGAGAACGGCTGTCAGTTCGTCACCGAGGAAGACAGATATTACAGCCGGAGGAGCTTCGTTCGCACCAAGACGGTGATCGTTTCCGGCAGTTGCTACGGACAGTCTCAGCAGATCCTGATAGTCGTCAACAGCCTTTATAACAGCCGCCAGGAACAG
>CADBQF010000260.1 GCA_902796705.1 Ruminococcus flavefaciens | reverse complement strand
TTCGACGCTATTGAAGCATTCGCTGCTGACAGAGTAAAGGTAGCTCTTGATACAAACGACAAGAACGTTCGTGATGAGAGACTTGCTCCTATCGTTGACGATATCCACGCTAATTTCGATGAAAAGTATCCTGAGCAGATACCAATGATCGATGAGTGCATCTATAAGCTCCAGAAGAAGATCGTTCGTGCATGGCTCTATGAGGGCAAGCGTGTTGACGGTCGTGGCATCGATGAGATACGTCCTCTTGCTGCCGAAGCAGGCGTTCTTCCGAGAGTTCACGGTTCAGGTCTCTTCACAAGAGGTCAGACACAGGTGCTTACTGTCGCTACACTCGGCCCTGTAAGCGATGCACAGAAGATCGACGGCCTTGATGAAGAAGAATCAAAGAGATATATGCACCAGTACAACTTCCCGTCATACTCAGTAGGTGAGACAAAGCCGAGCAGAGGCCCCGGAAGACGTGAGATCGGTCATGGTGCTCTCGCTGAAAGAGCTTTGGCTCCTGTTATCCCGCCTGTAGAGGAATTCCCGTATGCTCTCCGTCTTGTATCAGAAGTTCTTTCTTCAAACGGTTCAACATCACAGGGTTCTATCTGCGGTTCTACGCTCGCTCTCATGGACGCAGGCGTTCCGATCAAGGCACCTGTTGCAGGTATCTCATGCGGACTTATCACACTTCCTGACAGCGACGACTTCATGACAATGGTAGATATCCAGGGACTCGAAGACTTCTTCGGCGACATGGACTTCAAGGTTGGCGGCACTCACAAGGGTATCACAGCTATCCAGGTAGATATCAAGGTAGACGGTCTTACTCCGGCTATCATCAAGGAAGCTTTCGAGAAGACAAGAAAGGCTCGTATCTACATTCTTGATGAGGTCATACTCAAGGCTATCCCCGCTCCGAGAGCTACTGTCAACAAGTACGCTCCCAAGATGACTCAGACAAAGATCCCTGTAGACAAGATACGTGAAGTTATCGGTCAGGGCGGTAAAGTTATCCAGAAGATCTCCGCTGACTGCAATGTCAAGATCGATATCAGCGATGACGGTAATGTATTCATCAGCGGTATTGATTCAGAGAACGTAAACAAGGCTCTCCAGATCGTTCATACTATCGCTAACGATCCCGAAGTAGGTGCTATCTACAAGGGCAAGGTAGTAAGGATAATGGACTTCGGTGCTTTCGTAGAGATCGCTCCCGGCAAGGACGGACTCGTTCACATCTCCAAGCTCGACAAGCAGAGAGTTGAAAAGGTAGAGGACGTTGTTTCTATCGGTGACGAGATCGTTGTAAAGGTAACAGAGATCGACCGTCAGGGACGCATCAATCTCTCACGCAAGGACGCACTCGCTGAGATCGAAGCTAAGAAGAACAACAAGTAATAAGATAAATTTTCAGGGAAGACCATTTCTGCAAAGGTCTTCCCTTTTCTTTTATAAATAACCCTTGACACTGTTCTCATTTTTGTGTATAATAACTATATATATTTATACCAGAAAAGAGGTAATACTTATGTCTGATGTCAAAGGCAAGCTCAAACTCGGAAAATATGAATTTGAAGTCGAGGAGAATGACTGGACTAAATTGTCTTTCTCCGAAAGCGATGAAGAAGAGTACGAAGATGCCGACGAAGTACCGCTCACTGTCTCTATGGAAGTCAGATTCCGGGAAGGCAGTTTTGCTGCTTCTCCGGAGGACGAGGAAGAAACTGCAAGCCCGATGTTTATAATCAATCCCTTCGAGACCGGAAAGTACAGCATCGAAGACTGCATCGGCATGACTTTCTCTGTATCGAATGTGGAGGAAGCCGACGAACGAGAGGATTCTTTCTATGTATTCGAGCATGAACCGTTCATGGACTACAGCTTCACCATAGTTGATATCAAGGACGGCATCGCACATATCACTATCTCCGGTACTGCGATAACCGACGGTTATTCAAGGCCGGTAAAGACCGAGAAATTCAGCGGCGAATTCTGGATAGAAACAGAATCATACTGATTTTTCACATCGCCTTAAAACGCCTGAATGCCGGGGGTGCGGCGTTCAGGCAAGAGGGCTGACAGGCTGCCGTCTGTTTCTCTTGATATTATTATAACAATGTGGTATAATAGTATTGCCCTCTCAATTCAACACAAGATCATTCCAAGGAGGAATCACCATGAAAAAAATTGCTTCGCTCTTAGCAGCACTCGCACTTATCACCGTTTCTGTTCCTGTAAATGCACTTACAGCCAATGCTTTTGAAGCAGCTACTTCTGCCGAATACAGCGAGCAGATGAAACTTCTCGAAGAAAACGCCTTTCCGCCGTCAGATGCAAGATATACTTCTGTCACAGACGGCGACTTCAAATACGATGTATATGAAGCATACGCTTTCCTGACTGAATACACCAACAGAGAAGCTGCGGAAGTCACTATCCCCGATTCAGTGAACGGCGTTCCCGTTGTCGGCATAAAGGGCTATCCTTTCGGTTTCTGCCATGAGATCGAAAAGATAACGCTCCCGGACTCTGTCAGATATTTTGACTGGTACAGCCTTGTATGTACTACAGCAGTCAGAAAAGGCAATGTGACTTACCTCTCTCCGGAGGGAGAAGACGCTCCTGTTTCAAAAGTCAGGGAGATCGTCGTTTCAGAGGATAATACGTCCTTTACTTTCTCGGACGGTATCCTCTATTCAAAGGATATGAAAACTCTTATCGGCTG
>CADBQF010000259.1 GCA_902796705.1 Ruminococcus flavefaciens | reverse complement strand
GCTTTGCAGGATCTTATCATGAACTCTGAAACGATCTACCTCATGGGACACAGATTCGGAGATCTTGACGCAGTAGGTGCTTCGTGCGGAATGGCTGGTGCAGTCGCCATGCTCGGCAAGGAAACTCATATAGCTGTTGACCGTATACGCAATCTCGCATCACATCTCATAGATATCGTTGAGGAAGCGACAGATGATACGCTTTTCATCACACCGGAGGACGCTCTTGCAGAGATCACTGACAGGGATCTGCTCATCATAGTGGATACTCATAACAAAGATTTCCTTGAGAGCAAGGCACTCTACGAAAAGGCAAAGTCCGTCGTTGTCATAGACCACCACAGAAAGACGGCTAATTTCATCGATGATGCCGTACTTTTCCACCACGAGCCGTATGCTTCTTCAGCATCGGAAATGGTAACGGAGGTCATACAGTATTTCAACTTCCCGGACGAGGAAAAGCTCGCTCCGTGCCATGCGGACGCACTTCTCGCCGGAATAATGCTCGATACGAAGAATTTCGTCATGAGAACGGGCGTGCGTACATTTGAAGCAGCAGCTTTCCTCAAAAAGCTCGGTGCTGATACGGTCGCTGTCAAGCTCCTGTTCTCCAATTCGATAGAATCATACAAACGCAAAACACAGATAGTTGCTTCGGCTGATGTACATAACAGATGTGCCATTGCAGAAGCAAACTTCGAGTCCGATGATATCAGGCTCGTCGCTCCGCAGGCAGCAGATGAGCTGCTCGGCATCACAGATGTTATAGCCTCGTTCGTCATATACAAGACGGGCAGGACTATGAATATATCAGCCCGCTCACTCGGTGCATTGAATGTACAGGTTATTATGGAAAAGCTCGGCGGAGGCGGTCACCAGACAATGGCTGCCGCTCAGCTTGAAGGTGTGACGTGTGATGAAGCGGCTGAAAAACTCAAAGCTGTCATCGATGAACTTCATTTAGAAGAACAGGAGTGATCCTCTCCGGTGACACATCAGAAAGAAAGGGGTATATTACGATGAAGGTAATATTTTTACAGGATGTAAAGGGTTCAGGAAAAAAGGGTGAGACAAAGAACGTCGCTGACGGATACGCAAGAAATATGCTTATCCCCAAGGGATACGCTGTCGAGGCAACTGCCGACAATCTGAACAAGCTCTCAGGTCAGCAGGCATCTGCCCAGCATAAAGTTGATATGGAGATAAAGGCTGCAAAGGAAGCTGCCGAAAAGGTAAAGGGCAAGAAGGTAAGGATAATCGCCAAAGCCGGTTCAAACGGCAAGCTCTTCGGTTCTGTCACAGCCGGAAATGTCTCTGATGCTATAAATGAACAGCTCGGCGTAAAGATCGACAAGAAGAAGATCGTACTCAGCACTGATATAAAGAACTTCGGTGCATATACAGCTACTCTCAAACTCTATAACGGCATCACCGAAAAGATAGATGTCGATGTAGATGAGGGCTGATATGAGTATCAACGAAACAGGATATTCTCCGTCAGCAGCGGAATTCCCACACAGCATCGAGGCTGAGCAGTCAGTCATCGGTGCTGTTATCGCTGATCCGTCTATAATATCTGTCGTTCTCCAGAAGGTCAAGGCTGAATATTTCTACAGCGAGCAGCACAGAAGGATATTCAATATAATAATAAGGCTTTTCACCGGAAGCATACCGGTGGATATAGTCACTGTACTGAACGAGGCAGAAAAAGAGCATATCTTCGAGAATGCAGCAGAGGGCAGACGGTATCTCGCTGAGATAGCAAACACGCTTCCTTCAACGGCGAACATCGACAGCTATTGCAAGATAGTCGCTGATAAGTTCTTTATAAGGAATCTCGGCGTTGCAGCAAAGATGATACTTGAAGATATACAGTCAGGTTCATACGACGCACAGCTCCTCCTTGATTCGGCGGAACAGAAGATATACAATATCCGCCAGGGCAGAGATGTCCGTGACCTCGTGCCGCTCTCGGAAGCTATCGCAGAAGCATACGACCGCCTCGGAAAGATCGCCGGCCCTGACAAGGAACGCTATATCGGAGCAAGAACAGGTTTCACGCTCCTTGACAGCATAACATCAGGTCTTAATAATTCCGACCTGATAATCATAGCTGCACGTCCGGGTATGGGTAAAACTTCATTCGCCATGAATATCGCAACGAACGTCGCACGCCATTCGAGCAAGGACGTTGTGACTTTCAATCTCGAAATGTCCAAGGAGCAGCTTGCTACACGTATTCTCTCAACAGAAGCTCTCGTCGATTCAAATTCACTGCGAAACGGCAGGATCAGCGGAGAAGAATGGGTGCGTCTTGCAACAAGTGCCGGATATCTCAGCACTATTCCGCTGTATATCGACGATACAGCAGGCATGACAGTTCAGCAGATGAAAGCGAAGCTCCGCCGTGTAAAGAACCTCGGACTCGTTATAATCGACTACCTCCAGCTCATGGAGACAACTTCACGCTCTGATAACCGTGTAACGATAATCAGTGAGATCACACGTCAGCTCAAAGTCCTGGCAAAGGATCTCAATGTCCCGGTGATACTCCTTTCACAGCTTTCGAGAGCTGTTGAGGGACGTACAGATAAACGTCCGATGCTCTCTGACCTGCGTGAATCGGGTTCTATCGAGCAGGACGCTGATATAGTCCTGTTCCTTTACCGTGAAGCTTATTATAATAAGGAAAGTCCGAAGCAGAATATTTCGGAGTGTATCGTTGCAAAGAACCGTCACGGTGAAACGGGTTCTGTAGAACTTATCTGGGACGGACAGTATACACGATTCTCAAATCCGGAGTACAGTACACCTCCGGAACAATGATACCATGCTTGAAAAGATAATCACACTTGTAAAAGAAAATGATATGTTCACTGCCGGAGATGAAGTAGTCTGCGGACTCTCCGGCGGTGCAGACAGTTGTGCCTTGCTGCTGGCTCTGAATGAACTGAGCGGAAAGCTCGGCATAAAAGTATCCGCTCTCCATGTCAACCACTGCATAAGAGGAGCGGAGAGTGACCGTGACGAGGAGTTCTGCCGTGAACTTTGCAGGAAGAACGATATACCTTTCAGGGCGGTATCATGCGATGTTCCGGCTTATGCGGCTGAGAATTCCCTGTCGGACGAGGAAGCGGCAAGGAAGCTGAGATATGCCGCCTTTGCTGAAAATTCCTCCGGAAGAAAAATAGCAACTGCACACAATGCCGACGATAACCTTGAAACGGTCATACTCAACATCGCAAGAGGTACAGCGTTGAAAGGCCTTGCCGGTATACCGCCGGTCAGGGGGAATATAGTGCGTCCTCTGCTGACCGTGACACGCCGTGAGATAGAAGATTATCTCCGGGAGAAAGGTCAGTGCTACGTCACTGACAGCACAAATCTTTCCGATGACTATACACGCAATAAGATACGCCACAGGATAATCCCTGTTCTGCGTGAGATAAATCCGTCGGTCGTCGAGACTTCAGCCGGTTCTGTAAAGGCAGTCAGAGCCGAGAATTCTCTGATAGAAGAGGAGACCGACAAGGCATACAGCGAGTCATCAGACGGCAGTTCGTTCACCGGACTTGAAAAATATCACTCCGTCATAAGGCGGAGATGTATCGCAAGGCTGCTCACAGCCAATTCGCTCCCGTATTCCCAGAGCCGGCTCGAAAAAGCCGACAGGATAGTGATATCGGGGGGAAAACTCAATATCTCCGGTGATATCTACTTCGTGTCTGACGGAAAGACGTGCGGACTGAAAACTATAAAAAAACATGAACAGCAGTCAGTTTCGACAGAGCTTTCAGAGGGCGAAAATAGTATATATCCCGGCAAAAAAGTGCTGTGCAGCATAGCTGAATGTGATAGTTTGAAGAAATTTCACAGCGTTCATAAAAAATTAACATTTTATCTTCTCGATTATGATAAAATAAAAGGCAGAACTGTTCTCCATAACAGACGCTTCGGGGACAGGATACAGCTCGAAGGCAAGAATTTTACTTCTTCCGTTAAAAAACTCATAAACGAAAAAATACCGCCCGGAAAGCGAAGCACCCTCCACTTCATAAGTGATGATGAGGGACTCATTTTTGCAGAGATGCTCGGTGTTGCACGCCGTGCTGCACCTGATAAGAATACGGTAAAGTTTATGGTGATAGCGGTGTGCGGCGATAACGATGACACCGCCGGGCTTATCGTGCGTTAATAAATTAACTGAGATAGGAGTGGATAATTTTTGACACCTCGCAAGAATAAAGGCATTTTCACTTATTTGTTCATAATTCTTCTTGCCGTCTTCTGTGTTTACTTTGTAAGTTCAAAGCTTTCCGGAAGTACGGATAAAAGTGACTATACCTCCGTGATAAGTCACTTTGACAACTATGAAGTCTCATACTACAGGCTCGACCTCGGAACAGGCGAGCTTACGTATCAGCTCAGGGGAGAAGAGGAAAAGAAGAAATATGAAGTCCCGAATGTAAGCATTTTCCTCGATGATACTGAGGATTACCGTGTTGAATACAATAAGCTCTACCCGGACGAACCGCTTAAACAGGACTATATCAAGATAACCGACAGGACATGGCTCTATTCGCTCATACCTGTCATCGTCACGATACTCCTTGGTATCGGAATACTCTACTTCATGATGAAGCAGAGCGGCGGCGGCGGAAAGTATACATCTTTCGGCAAGGCTAACCTCAAGAATCAGGCAAGTGCGAGAAAGGCTACTTTTAAGGACGTTGCAGGTGCAGATGAGGAAAAACAGGAACTCGAAGAGATCGTTGACTTCCTTAAATCTCCTAACAAGTATAAGAAGATAGGTGCTAAAGTCCCGAAGGGCGTGCTTTTGCTCGGCCCTCCCGGTACAGGTAAAACCCTCCTTGCGAGAGCTGTTGCAGGTGAGGCAGGCTGCCCGTTCTTCCCGATATCAGGTTCGGATTTCGTTGAGATGTTCGTCGGTGTCGGTGCTTCAAGAGTCCGTGACCTCTTTGAACAGGCTAAGAAGCATTCTCCGGCAATAATCTTCATCGACGAGATCGACGCTGACGGCAGGCACAGAGGTGCAGGACTCGGCGGCGGACATGATGAGCGTGAACAGACACTTAACCAGCTCCTCGTTGAAATGGACGGTTTTACAGGCAATGAGAGCGTTATCGTAATTGCCGCTACAAACAGAAGAGATATCCTCGATCCGGCTCTTTTAAGACCGGGACGCTTCGACAGACAGATCGTCGTCGGCTATCCCGATGTCAAGGGACGTGAGGAGATACTCAAAGTACACGCAAAGAACAAGCCGCTCGGTCCGGACGTTGACCTTAAAGTCATCGCTCAGACGACACAGGGCTTTACAGGTGCAGACCTCGAAAATCTTCTCAATGAGGCAGCTCTGCTTGCTGCAAGAGCCGATAAAATGGCTATCACAGAAAAGGATATCGAAGAGGCTACTATGAAGGTCATAGCCGGCCCGGAGAAGAAGTCACGTATAGTTACAGAACGTGACAAGAAGGTGACAGCTTACCACGAAGCAGGTCACGCTATCGCAGCTTATAATCTTCCCACTCAGGATAAAGTACATCAGGTAACTATAATCCAGAGAGGTATGGCTGCCGGTCTTACAGTTACAAGACCTGACAACGACGATCAGCACGTTTCAAGAAATCATATGCGTGAGAGCATAATAATGCTCCTCGGCGGACGTGCGGCAGAGGAACTTATCCTCGACGATATATGCACAGGTGCTTCAAATGATATCGAGCGTGCGACCAAGACAGCAAGGAACATGGTAACAAGATACGGTTTCTCAAAGAAGATCGGTACTGTTGCCTACGGTTCAGATAATGACGAGGTATTCCTCGGCAAGGATTACGGTCATACACGCAACTACAGTGAAGCAGTTGCAGCCCAGATCGATGAGGAAGTACGTTCTATCATCGATAAGGCATATTCCGACTGTACAAAGATACTCACAGACAATATCGACAAGCTCCATGCTCTTGCTCAGTATCTTCTTAAATATGAGAAGATCGACGGCGAGGATTTCGAGAAACTCATGAGAGGCGAACCTTTCGGCAAGACAGAAGCTCCGGCTGACGAAGAAAAGCCTGAAACTCACGAAGCTGAACCCGAAAAGCCCGTAACAGAATAATAAGTCTGTATAATGTACGGACATGAAAAAACCCCACAGATGTGGGGTTTTTGTTATGCTGTTGATTTTTTATATAATTTATAAGAGAACAATACTAATGCGATAGTTGGTATATGGAGATAGAATATAAGGAAAATGACTGCCGGAGCGGAGGCGTAGAACGGTGTGACGAAATCAAATGCCGTGTGAAGTGCTATTGCTATAAAGAGGTATTTCTTGTCGAAAGCATAGTGTACAGCAGTGAAAACTATCACGGAAAAGGCTATATGCCCGGCTAAACCGGTAACAACGCTGAATACTCCCGAAAAAGTATCATAAAGCGTATCATCAGCAAATCCTTTGAGGACAGATTCTGTATGACGTATCTGTGTATCGGTCATTCCCTTTGTGACGGCGGAAAGTCCGCTTTCGTTGAACCTGCTGCAAAGTGAGGCGAAAGAGAAAGCTTTTACTCCGCTGACTACAGCTATTTCAAATCCCGCATGGCCCGCACCGTATGAGACAGCGTTGGAATATCTGTCTTTGTTGGGGATAACGTATCTGAAAACAAGATACCGCCCGACTTCCTCAAATACTCCTGATAACAAAGCCGACAGGAAGTAGAACAGGACAGGACTTTCTCTTACCTGGTCGTTAAGTATGACTGCTCTGAATATACCACGTACCCATGATATCACCATATATGCAAATGCACCGATCAAAAACACAACAGTGCCTGCATCGTATTTTCTTTTCATATATACCTGTACAGTTATCGGTATGATAAATGACGATATCCCGATCAGGTAAAGCCCGGATATCACTCCGGAGTTTATCTTGTCCATATCCACCTCACGATAGTTTATTTTTTCATCAGAGTAAAAAAAGAGGGCGGCGAAATGCCGCCCTTTGAATTTATCGGTCGTTTCTTACTGTTCGTTTGAAGTATCCGAATCAAGAACACCTTTAAGGCTTGCAGCAAGGCCTGCGAGTCCCTGTATCTCACTCGGAATAATGATCTTTGTAGCCTTTCCGTCAGCAGCTTTGGCAAACGATTCGAGAGCTTTGAGCTGGATGACCTTTTTGGAAGGAGCAGCATTATTGAGTTTGATAAGGCTGTCTGCGAGAGCCTGCTGAACGAGTTCGATAGCCTGAGCCTCACCGGTAGCTTCGAGGACTTTCTGTTCTCTTACGGCATCGGCACGGAGTATCATAGCCTGCTTTTCAGCTTCAGCTTCGAGGATCTGAGCTTCCTTCTTAGCCTGAGCTCTGAGGATCTGAGATTCCTTTTCACCTTCTGCAACGAGGATCTGAGACTTCTTGTCACCCTCTGCCTGGAGGATCTTTTCACGACGCTCACGTTCAGCCTTCATCTGCTTTTCCATAGCGTCCTGTATCTCTCTCGGCGGGAGGATATTCTTGAGTTCGACACGGTTCACCTTGATACCCCAGCGGTCAGTAGCCTGGTCGAGTATCGAAGTGATCTTTGTATTGATGACATCTCTTGAAGTGAGAGTAGCATCGAGTTCCATTTCACCGATGATATTACGGAGAGTTGTAGCCGAAAGGTTCTCAATAGCTGAGAGCGGCTTTTCAACGCCGTAGATATACTGTTTAGCATCGGTTATCTGATAGAATACTACAGTATCTATCTGCATTGTAACGTTATCCTTAGTGATAACGGGCTGCGGTTTGAAGTCAACGACTTTTTCCTTGAGTGAAACTTTTCCGGCTATCCTGTCGATGAACGGGAACAGGATATGTACACCTGTCTGCCATTCAGAGTTGAAAGAGCCGAAGCGTTCGATAACGAACACATGAGCCTGCGGTACGATGCGGAAGCATCTGATTATAACGAGAAGTATAAAGATAATAACGCCGGCAACTATGATGCCAAGAATTCCATCCATAATGATTTACCTCCATCTGGTTACTTTTTCAGGGAAACGATGAGCTTCGCACCCTGTACTTTTTCTACGACGACGATACTTCCCGACGGGATTATATCGCCCTTTACGGCAGGCAATGCACTCCAGTCAACCCCATTGAGAGTAACACGGCCTGTTCCGCTGTCCATGTTTATGTCCTCGATAACTACAGCCTGCTTACCAACATCAAGGTCTGAGTTAGTAGATACATGGACGGTACTGTGCCGCTTCTTCAGATACGGAATGCTTATCGCAAGGAACACGCTTGACGATATGATGAATATGAAAAGCTGTCCGAGGATAGGTATGCCCTCAAAGAAGTAAGTGCATAGGAGCGTTATCAAAGCTCCCACAGCGAACCAAATAGATACAAGCTGGATGGACACGATCTCAGCTATCACGAAGAAAACAAAAACCATTGCCCAAACAAAGACTTCCATGGTGATCCCCCTTTCAATCAGATTTGTAGTAATCCCTACGAATATATTATAACATATCATTGTGGATTGTTCAATATATTCTGTCAAAAATTAATAGTTTTCTAATAATTTGTAACAATTCTGATAGAATTTTCACAGTTGACTGCTATATCTCACGAAGAACATAATTCAGTATATGCTAAAATGTAAGGAGCGATGCCCTTAGCGTCGTTGGAGACGACCTTTTCACCGAGGTAATATTGTATACTGCCGTTCCTCGGAGGAACTCCTCCAAGGCCTGCCATGAGGCAGATATTGCTCAGTACGGGCAGTTCGTTGTCGAACCGAAGTGACAGATCGGTTACAGAAGTGAAAGCCTTTTCACCTGCTTTCCGGACTATATTGCCGGAGATGCCGAGCCTTGAAGCTTTGAGTGCGGAATATGAGAAGAGCAGGTTCCCGCTCGATTCAGTGTAATTGCCTTTTTCGCCGCTCACCGCCGGGAGCTGCCGGAGAAGTCCGTTTTCGTCGGTATATGACACGAGCGACACGAGAAGTTCATCGAGCATATCAGCACAAAGGCGGTACAGTTCTTCTTCAGCCGGAACGATACCGCATATATCAGCAAGAGCAGCAGACAGCCAGCCGATAGACCTCAGCCAGAAATTCGGTGAAAGACCTGTCTCTTTATCAGCCCATATCATGCTCTTTGTCTCGTCATAGCCGTGGAAGTAAAGACCTGTCGTCTTGTCGTGCATTATATTGCGTATATTTTTGAGCTGTGAAGTGATGTCAGCGATGAGTTCGCCTTCAGAATATCTGCACGCATACTCCGCCATGAAAGGCATCGACATATAAGTGCCGTCAAGCCATATCTGAAAGGGATAGATCGCTTTGTGCCAGAAATTGCCGCAATTGAGCCTCGGCTGTTTTGCTATCTGCGAGCGACGCATATTTTCAGCCGTAAGCCGGTAGCGGTCATTCCCGGTCATTCTGAACAGTCGGAGGAGATTGCGTCCTCCGTTTAGGTTGTCAAGGTTGTAGTCGGAAAAATCGATAGTCGGTATATCTCCGTCGGGAGAAGTGTAAGCGTCAGTGAACTTACAGACGAACTGTGCGAGCTTTTCATCTCCCGTAAGGTCATACAGCGAGAGAAGAGCCGTCATCATACAGCTATCGATGTAGTTCCATTTAGGTTTCTTTTTGAAAAGCACATTCTCGGTATTCCACAGCGGTGAGAGGGGCTGTGAGGGGAGAATGAGCTTGTCGATATATTTTTTTACAGCAATATCAGCTTTATTCATCCAGATAATCCTCCTGCGGTCATACTGCTGACAAATTTTTTCTGTGCGGCTGCAAAGACTGTTACGGAGGGTATCAGTCCGAGCACAGACATAGCAATGATCTTTCGTTCCTCATATCCCTGACCGGTGCTGTCCACGGAAGTACGCAGAGCGAGGGCGAGGGTATATTTTTCGGTAGAATTTATCATTATCAGCGGTGTAAGAAAATCGTTCATCGTCCATAGGAAAGTAAACACGGATATCGTCACGACAGCCGGTCTTATACACGGAAGAAGAACATAGAAGAGCGTCCTGAGAGTGCCGCAGCCGTCGATCCTTGCTGCCTCGTCGAATTCTTTCGGCACGCCCTTGAAAAATTGTATCAGTATGAAGACGAACATTCCCTCACACGCAAAGAGAGAGGGGAGCGTGAGGGGGATATATGTATCGAGCATACCAAGCTTGCTCCACATCAGGTAAAGCGGCATGACCGTTACAACAGCGGGCATGAACATACTTCCCATGAGCAGGGCAAAGAAAAATTTCTTCATCGGAAAATCGAAGCGTGCAAAACCGTAAGCCACAAGCACCGATGAAAGCACAGCAAACAGCGTTTTTGGCAGTATCACCATGAAAGTGTTGAAAAAGTATTTCCCCAGAGAATGACCTGTGCCGGTCTGCCATGCTTTTTTGTATACAGAGAAGTCAAAGTGTTCCGGGACGAACCATGCCGTACTGTATATCTCGCTGTTTGACTTGAAAGAAGCACCGATCAGCCATAGAAGAGGGTAGAGCATCACAGCGGCGGTCATTATGAGAAGAATATATGCAGGGAGTTTTTTCATATCTTCTCCTCCCTGAGCCTGCCTGTGATACGGAAAAGTATCACCACAGTCAGTGTGATGAAGGCAAAAAGCACCCACGACACGGCATTTGCCGAGCCTATGTCACTATATGCGAACATTTCGTCATAGATGAGCATACCTATAGTGTATGTTGACTTCATGGGATTTCCGCCTGTTATCATGTACGGTGCGTTGAACTCCTGAAGAGCGGCGATCGTCTGTAAAACGAGATTGATGAAGATGACATTTTTAAGCTGAGGGAGCGTGATGCTGAAAAATGAGCGTACAGCTCCGCAGCCGTCAACTCTGGCGGCCTCGTAGTATTCCGACGGGATATCACGCAGAGCAGTGAAGAATATCAGCATCGTCGAGCCGAATTCCCACAGTCTCAGGAGTACGATTATAAAAAGTGCATACCGGCTGTCTCCATACCAGCTCACAGGAGCAGCACCGCATAGTCCGAGAAGCTGGTTTACGAGTCCCTTTGATTTGAAAAGATACTGCCACATGATGACAACGGCAAGATTAGAGCCGAGTATCGACGGCAGATAGAAAGCAGTCCTGAAAAATCTCATGCCTTTTATCTCCGCATTGAGCAGCATTGCTGTCAGCAGCGACACGATGAGTTTCAGCGGAACGAGTATCAGAGCGTATTTTACAGTAACAGAAAGAGCGTTCCGGAAACTATCGCTCCGGAACATCTCAGCGTAATTTTTCAGCCCTGTAAATCTCAGTTCACGGGAGATGCTGCTCTCAGTCATGCCGAGTATGAACGAGCATACAAAGGGATAGACAGTGAATATGACCGCCCCGATGATGAAAGGCGATATCAGGAGGAGTCCTGTATATGCCGGAACACCGGTCGGATTCTGATAGGGGTGTTTTTTCATTTTCTGATCTTCTCCAGATATTTTTCAGCCGAATCATACAATTCCTGTGCAGCCGTAGGTATATCCGCAGAATCATACGAGATCTTCTCGATAGCAGTATTGTAGAACTCCTTCATTCGTGAAAGCTCCATATACGGACTGATAGTGACGGTATCGATCTGCTCGAACAGAGAATCGCTCTCCTGTGCAAGACCTGTCAGAGAGCCGCTTTTTTCGAAAGCTTCTTCAGCAAAGCGTGAAGCCGGGATACCTCTTGTAGTGCCGAGTATCTCTGCACAGGAAGCATCATTCAGCAGAAAATCAAGAAATGCCGCAGCTTCATCCGGGTGGCTCGTATTGCGTGACACCGCATACATAAGAGAAGGTTTGATGAGCCAGCCGCTGGTATTTCCGTTTCCGTCACCGAGCAGAGGGCCTGCCTCAAGCACTCCGTCAGGAAGGACAGATTCGTATTTTCCCACAGCACTGCCCCATTCAAGGACACCGGCGATATTCCCGTTAATAAATTCAGCCGACTGATAGAGAGCGGCATTTCCGTCTTCGTCGGTACGGGTGCGTATGGTCCGTGTGACGTGGTTTTCCTCAAGCGTTTTGTAGAACTCAAGGGCAGAGATTATGTCATCTACGGTGAAACCGAGTTTTCCGTCCATTGTGATGAATTCTTTTCCTGTCTGCTGCTGAACATATACGACTGCAAGATACCATGCCGTACTTCCGGACTGGATATCGAGATCGAGCGGATAATATCCCTTTTCTCCGAAAGGTTTTCCGAGTGCGATCAGTTCGTCCCATGTCGAAGGATAATCCTGACCGAGCCGCCTGAATATCTCTGAATTGTAGAACAGACCTCTGCCGCAGATAGAAACAGTGACAGCATTGAGCTTTCCGTCGATCATGCCGAACGAGAGCGTGTCATTATCAAAACCTGAAAGGTCAAGGAACTTGTCGAGTTCATTCAGGTCATAAAAACCTTTTCCGTCAGGCGAGAGGGTTATGAGCCAGTCATAGTTTATCTGCATGATATCAGGTTCAGTTCCGCCGTTTATCTGCGTGCTGACTTTTTCTGTCCAGCCGTCCCAGCCGCCGTATTCCGGTTTGATAGTGATATCGGGGTGAAGTTCGTTCCAGCGGTCGATAGCCGCAAGTGTAGCTTCATGGCGGTCATCTCCGCCCCACCATGAAAAACGGAGGGTACACTTGTCAAGTCCGCCGTCCGGAGGAGTAACGCTGCTTTGTTTGTTGCTGCCGCAGGAGAAGAGAGTCATCGTGCAGCAAGCTGCAATAAGTGAAATGTATTTTTTCATGCTCTCATCCCTTAAATATAATGATATTAATATTATACAGCATTTTTCAACTAAAATCAAGTATTTTGTAAGCAGCTTAACTGGATTCCACCCGATATATAATAACCCGCCGCTTCCTACAGGGGAGTAACTGTGAGTATGTCCATACTTATATTGAGGAAAACCCTTTTGAAAAAGGGTTCTTCCTCAAACTCCTTTCCTAAAACTTTCAGCGTCAAATTTCCCCTGACGGGACGCT
>CADBQF010000258.1 GCA_902796705.1 Ruminococcus flavefaciens | reverse complement strand
TTCAAAGGCTAATTTCTGTGCGTCCTTTGCGGACATCGTTCCCAGCTTGGTTCCGTCAGCGTCGATAACGAGAAGTTCCTTATCCCGCATATCTTCGTTGATCTGCAGTTCCTGTTTGCTAATCGTCAAGCACCTCCAGCTAATAATTTAAAACAAAAATGAGTGCAGAAGATATCCGCACTCATACAATACACTTAGATACAGCAGCAGGCTGCCATTCCGAATATATTGACCGTTTAAGCATTGCCTGACGGTGAGAACGCATAGTTCTGCTTTGTTTACCTGTTTATTATACACCCCTGTTCCGTACTTGTCAAGAGCAGAGAGGATTTTTGTCACTTTGCACAATTCAGATGCCTATAAGTTCCTTGAATCCGTCCCATATAGCAAATCTCACTCTGTATTTCTCAGGTTTCGCAAGGATATCTTTCTCCTCGTCGTCGAAAAACTCATCTTCTGCTTCCTTATCATCTTCGACATCACACGCTGCCGGGATACAAAGCGGCGGATACATGACACACCACCAGTTATGTCCCTCCGCACTTCCAAGAGTTATCCGGAGAGTCCTGTAGTTTCCTGCCGGCATCGTGATATCTCCGTAGACACGCTCCTCGAAATACATATCAGTGATGCACCCCTGTGCATGATAATCACACCCGTTCTCACGGAGGACTTCATCTGACAGCGAGATGATCTCAGGCAGCTTTTCGGCTGCAAGTTCTTCGGCTTCTTCAAGAGTCCTGCACCTTGAGAATATGCCGCTCTCCAGCAGCCTGTCCCGTACTTTTATCTTGACAGACTGATCTTCTGCACTGTCAGAATCAGCAAGGATATGAAGTCTCAGCACGCTCCCACGGAGTTCGTCGAGCTTTCTGCCGTCCCTCACGACCGTGAACATATTCGATATCAATATAGTAAGTATAAGCCCTGCCGCCATGATGTATGCTCCTGATCTTTTCATCATATCACCTCTGTCCTTATCATCGCCATGACAGGGCAGGGTTATTCACAAAAAGAAAATTTTTCCTTTCGTGCATATTTTCTCCTGCTGATGAATATACATTATATAAGAGACTTTCATCAGGAGGATAATCATAATGAAGATCACCGCACCGCTCGCAGCCGCCGTATTCGCTCTGCTCTTTCCTCAGATAAGTGCAGATGCTGCCGGAAACGACGGCTCTCTAAGATATGTTATCTCCGGCGGCAATGCCGTTATTACAGGCTATGACGGAGAACCGGAAAATATTACTGTCCCTGCCTCAATAGAAGGCTGCCCTGTCACCGTGATACAGGACGATGCTTTCTACTGCTGCAAATCGCTCCGGAGCATAAGCTTTCCGGACAGTCTGCAAAAGATCGGGAACAATTCGTTTTACGGCTGTTCAGCTCTTGAATCTGTAGATATCCCAGATTCCGTCACCGACATCGGCAAAGGAAGCTTCTGCGGCTGCATAAGCCTTGAAAGCATCTCGCTCCCCGATTCTGCCGATACACTGCCGGATTCTTGCTTCCGTTCGTGTACATCGCTTACAAGTGCAGTAATACCGGAGAATATCACTACGATAGACAAGTTCTGCTTTTCCGGCTGCACATCGCTCCATGACGTATCGCTCGACAATAATCTTTCGTGTATCGGAAGCCGTGCTTTTTTCATGTGCAGCTCGCTCGAAAAGATATACGTTCCGTCATCTGTCAGAAAAATAGGTCAGCAGTCGCTCGGATTTCTCCCGGACATGAACGGTGCTGTCGTAAAAGCTGATTTCACGATACTCGGAGTCGAAGGCTCTGCCTCGGAGCGTTACGCCGAAAAGAACGGCATCAGTTTCTCCGGAACTTACGGGGCAGTCCCGGCTTTTTCACCCGCTGCGGATATCCCCGGAAAAGATACGGGCAGTCACGGACGGAAACTTTCAGCCGCTTTTTTCTTCGCCGCCGGAATAGTCTTCTGCTGCCTCGCCTCAAAAGCAAACAAGAAGAGCCGCCGCAGAAAAAAACGCCGTACACAGAAACGCTGTTCGTAAAAATCCCTTGCAGTAAAATAAGGAGACCTTTCCCCTGAAAGATCTCCTTGTAAAATACAATATCACATCTGTACCGCCGCAGGTTCTTTGAGGAGCGACATGAATTCATCTCCCGTCATTGTCTCCTTTTCAAGAAGATACGAAGCAAGACGGTGGAGCTTTCCGATATTTTCATTGAGTATCGAAAGTGCCTTTTCATGTGCTTTCTTTATGATGCTGTTGACTTCCTCATCTATCTTTGAAGCTGTTTCAGACGAGCAGGCAAGCGATGTATCGCCGCCGAGATACTGATTATTGACCGTTTCAAGAGCCATCATATCAAAGCTCTCGCTCATGCCGTATCGTGTGACCATTGCTCTTGCGAGCTTTGTGGCTTTTTCGATATCATTTGAAGCACCGCTCGTACAGCTTCCGAAGACAACTTCCTCAGCAGAACGGCCGCCTGTAAGGACAGCTATCCTTGAAAATGCCTCATCTTTTGACATGAGGAACTTCTCGTCCTCGTCTATCTGCATCGTATAACCCAAAGCTCCGGAAGTACGTGGGATTATCGTTATCTTATGTACCGGAGCCGAACCTTTCTGCATAGCAGCCACGAGAGCATGGCCTATCTCATGATAGGCTATTATCTTTTTCTCTTCCGGAGAGATGACTGCGTTTTTACGCTGATAACCGGCAATGACTACTTCGACGCTTTCTTCAAGGTCGTTCTGTATCACGCTCTTTCTGCCGTTCCTTACTGCACGCAGAGCGGCTTCGTTGATTATATTGGCAAGTTCAGCACCGGAAGCACCGGCAGTCGCTCTCGCAATGGAATTAAAATCCACGTCATCATCAGTCTTTATCTTAGCCGCATGGACACGGAGTATAGCTTCACGGCCTGCAAGGTCAGGAAGTTCAGCCGGGATACGCCTGTCAAATCTTCCCGGACGGAGAAGTGCCGGATCAAGTGATTCGGGACGATTCGTCGCTGCAAGGATAACAACACCTTTTTTGC
>CADBQF010000257.1 GCA_902796705.1 Ruminococcus flavefaciens | reverse complement strand
AGGAGAGCTTTTCTGCCGTCGTATTTTTCCGATGTCGAAACAGCGACTTCTGCATTTCCTCTGCCTGACCAGTTGTTAGTGCCGTTCTCAAATGTATTGTGAATGATATAGCCCTCCGGATCGGGATCAGTTACAGAACTCTGCGGGCCGGTGAATTTCCACCAGTCAACGTTGAGGAGATAGCCGCTTCCGCCGCTGAATACGAGATAGAGATCGTGCTTTCCGTCAACAGTGACATCGCACGAAGCCTCTTCCCATTTCTGCCAGCCGCCGGTGTTTCCGACGCTGCATACACCGATGACAGGGCCTTTTACGTCATCTATGTGGAGTTCGATCTTTCCGCCGTCAGTATTTGAAGCGACGCTTGCAGTGAACTCGTCAGCACCGTCACCGAAGTCAACTCCGCTGAGCTTTATGTAGTCGCCGTTTTCGATATTTGCGAGATCAAGTCCGCCCTCACTGCATTTTTCCGTAGCGACACCGCTGCTCCAGCACATAGTCTCGCCCTCGACTCTGCTGAACGGATCGAGAGAAGCTATCTGCTCCGGGCCTTTCTTTGAGGGCGTAATGAGCGGTATAGAGCCGTCAGAACCGTATGAGAACTCATCGACGCAGACACTTCTGTTGAAAGTTCCGCCGTTTTTGAGGCTTGCATCATGGTAGAAAAGGTATGACTTGCCCTTGAAGTCGATAACGCCGGGGTGATTCGTGAAGCAGTTGTGCGGCTTCATTATCTGTCCACGGTAAGTCCACGGGCCGGTCGGAGATGTCGCTGTCGAGTAGCTGAGGCTCTCCGAATCGTCGCTTCCGGTAAATGATGCGTATACGAGATAATATAAATTTCCTCTCTTGTAGAACCACGGGCCTTCACCGTAGGAAGTAGGGGCTTTTTCCCTTGTTGTCGTACCAAAAGCGGAAGTGGTCATATCCATTTTTCCGATGCTTCCGGAGTATGAGATCATATCTTCGTTGAGCTTTACATAGTAGCAGGTCGGATTTCCGAACATGAGCCATGCCTGACCGTCATCATCGATGAAAACAGTCGGATCGATGTAGTCCCAGTTAGGGCCGCACAGAGGCTTTCCGAGAGCGTCCTTGAAAGGGCCTTCCGGTCTGTCAGCGACAGCAACACCGATAGCTCTGCCGCCGCCTGATTTGTTTTCGAGCGTGACATAGTAGTAGAACTTTCCGTTCCTCTCTATGCACTGGGAAGCCCATGCGGAATCCTCCTTGCCCCATGAGAAATCGCTCCATGAGAGGATAGTTCCGTGGTCAGTCCAGTTCTGCATATCCTTTGTGGAATAGCAGTGCCAGTCGGGCATATAGTAAAAACTCGAATTGTCCTTGTCACGTCCTGTGTACACATAAAGAGTGTCCCCGTACACCATAGGTGCAGGATCGGTCGTGAAAGTCGTCTGTACCATTGGATTGTCAGCCTGAGCAGCCGGGACGGGACAGCACAGAAGCGGTGCAGCAGTCATTACAGCAGTCAGAGCGGCTGATAAGCGTTTTTTCATTTTAATACCTCCTGAATTTATTTTTCCTCTTTCAATGCAAAGAGGCAAGTTGACCTGAACTAATTATATAGTTGAATTAAATTCGTACAAATTGCTTATAAATAAATTTTATCAATCAATTCACGAAACGTCAACCCATGATTTGAAGATAAAGTGGACGATTTGCAGAAATTGCCTTTCAAATCATAAAAAAGTGCCGGCCGGAGGTGGATAAAATAATAATTAAAATATTTAAAACTTACTGCTAATGGGTATAAACATCTTTATAATCAGTCTACATTCTTCAATGCGTCTGCGAGCGGTATCTTTTTCACCTTGCTGTTGAGTATGAACGCTATCACCAGATACGAAACTATACCAAGCATTGCGGCTTTGAGCATTACCACCGGTGATACATAATACTGCATATATCCCGAATAGCTCATGAATACTATCTTGAAAACAACTGCAAGTATCCTGTCTACCAGCGGTATCGTACACACTATCGCCAGAAGCGTTACTATCGTTGTTGTGTGTACGTACAGTCCGTTTATCTCCCTGTTGCTGTAGCCGAGTATCTTCGCCATTGAGATAGACTGTGCGTTTCTCTCGACGATTATCTTCGCAAGCAGGAAAACTATCATGACGAACATTACTACTCCGAACAAAAGGAATACGTCCATTATCGAACTCATCGACCTTATGAGCTGACGGGAGGTCTTTGTGAGGTCGTCTTCGTTTATTCTTGCGGCTATGAGCTTTTCATCGATATCGGTTATCTCGGTATCTGCGAAATAGATCTCCGATGTATTTTCGGCATCGAAGTATTCGTCAAACTTTTCCATATCCATGAATATCGCTATCGTTGAGGGATAATCATAGTAACCGTCAACTTTCATGTCATATTCCTTGTCGGTATATTTCTCTTTGAGAGTTATCGTATCACCGATATCGACTCCGTATTTATCGTGATAGGCTGTTGAGATGCAAATTCCGCTGTCTTTTCTGACGTACCGGCTGTCATCGGATATTCCGTATATCGATACTTCCTCTGATTTAGCACCTTTGGCTTCATCGCCCTTTGTGGAGAGAGTCGTGAGTCTGGCTTTTTCAGCCGTCTCGTTCTCTGTTTCGGCAGGGGCTTTGAGAATATAGATATATGATGAAAGCATATTGTCTACGACTGTATCCTGGAAGCTTAGGAGCATCGGCTTGAATGCCATTCCGAAGAAGAGTATGACATTCGCAAGAAGTATGCCGACAACCATTATCACATAGTTGGGTATGTTCTGGAAGATTATCCTGAGACGGTATCTGACAAGTATCGGTATCTTTGTATTGAGCCTGAATGCCTTCTTGTGGCCTTTTCTGCTGAGGTCATGCTTGATGAAGCGGAGAGGCGATATCCTGAGTTTTACCGAAAGTGTTATGAAGTTGATGACGAGCATTATGATGAAAGGAATGATCGTCGTTATGATGAATGCCTCT